>NZ_JBITPF010000078.1:0-158065 GCF_050468025.1 Neobacillus sp. NRS-1170
TTCCGCTCCAATCAACAATGTTAAAAAATCAACAATAATGTTTAACACAGACTTTCATAAAGCCATTATTTAAGCGGAAGTCGTAACCTGGTTTTGAATCAATACTTTCTTTTCCCAGGCCCTGCTTCTCCACCTAAAATACATAGTAATTCCTCTAAACCATTCATCTGCAATAAAGGCAATCCATATCCCGGGCAATCCATATCCCGGGCAATCCATATCCAAGGTGGATCCCTAGATAATAAGCTAATGAAACGCTTATTCCCCACATTGATAGAACACCCATTACCAGCGAAATGTTGGCATCCCCGGTTGCACGCAAAGCATTTATCACCACCAAATTAAATGTTCTGCCCGGCTCAAGGATAAGACACAACAATAATAATTTACTCCCCAAGATAACAATTTCTTGATCGTAGGTGAAAAAACTCATCAGTGTTTCCCTAAAGAAAGCGATGAATATAGCTATTCCCACCGTCATAAATAGGCTGTACTTCAAGCTTTTCAATAATTGCCGATAGGCACCATCAAAATCCCTGGCCCCTGCCTTGTAGCCAATTAGGATTTGCGTCCCTTGTCCTACGGCCAGACCAAACACAAGAATATAGGACATAATGTTCTGCGTATAAACGCGGGTTGTTAATGATGCAGCTCCCAAAATAGCAATGATGGCAGTGATGGCCAGCTGGCTGAGATTGTAACAAATTTGTTCTCCTGCAGCAGGAATTCCAATTTTCAAAATCTTTTTAATTTGAAGAGAATCAATCGATACATATTCTTTCAACTTAAGCTTAATCGGGATTCGTGCATACATTAACTTCATAATAATGACCAATGCGATCGTCCTGCTGATAGCAGTTGAAATCGAAACTCCAATCACACCCATTTTCGGAATCCCCAGCAATCCATAAATGAAGAGTGCATTTCCAGCTAAATGGATTACATTCATTAAAATCGAAACCATCATCGCATCCCTGGTGTAACCATTTGCCCTTAAAATAGCTGAAACTGTTATTAATACTGCTTGGATAAATACTGTTCCTCCCACAATAGTCAGATATTGTTCCCCAAGTTCAGCAATCTGTTCCGGAAGATGAAATAACAGTAACAGTTCTGATTTAAAAATAACCATTAATAAACTAATCACAATGCCTATAACAAGGTTTAGAGAAATGGAGATAGCTGTGACCGTCATGGCATCATTTTTTAGGCCTGCACCTAAGTACTGTGAAAGAACAACGGCGGTCCCACTCGAGACAAAGTTAAAGATTAGAATACATAAAAATATGAGTTGAGTTGCCACACCCACAGCTGCGACAGCATCATCTGAAATATGCGAAAGCATAATCGTATCGGAGCTGCCCATGACTACTTGCAGAAATAATTCGACGAAAATGGGCCAAGTAATCGTAAATAGACTTAATTGTGGGGAGATGTTTTTTTTGGATCTTTTCATTTGTAATTATCCTCTTCTTAACCTGAAAAGGTTAGTTGATAAACATAAAGCCCCCAAGCTGGAGCAGCTTGAGTGGCTTCATTTGTTACTTTCTAAATGCTCGTAATTGCTCATTTAGTTCCTTTGTTTGTGAATAAACTTGTTGATAGATGGTAAATAGTTTCTTGTAAGTTTCCACATTTTCCGGAACAGGGTAATAGGTTTTGGCAGTTTGAATAAATACTTGTGCACATTCCTTTAAGGATAGATACCAGCCGCAGCCATATGCCGCTAACATTGCCGCTCCCATTCCAGGTCCTTGTTCACTTGTAAGCTTTTCAATTTTTGCATTAAAGATATCTGCCTGCATTTGCAGCCATGTTTCGTTCTTGGCCCCTCCGCCGATCGAAATAATTGAATCAATTGTCTTTCCGTTATTTCTAAAGATTTCAATTGATTCATTTAAGGAGAAGGTGATTCCCTCGAGTACAGACCGGGCAAAATGCTTCCGCTTATGTGCTGCATCAATGCCAATAAAGCTTCCGCGAATATTTGAATCTGCATGAGGAGTTCTTTCACCGACTAAATAAGGAGTGAATAATAATCCATTACTTCCTGCCGATACATCCTCAACACCTTCTAAAAACTGATCAAAGGCTTCAGCGCCGGCGAATGTATCTTTAAACCAGCTTAGACTGTAACCAGCCGCCAGGGTTACACCCATTGTATAGTAAGCATTTTCTTCGCTGTGATTAAAGTAGTGAACCTTCCCTTCAAAATCCAGATCATTTCTTTCTTCATAAGAAAGAACGACTCCTGAAGTGCCGATGCTGCATAACGTTTTGCCTTCAAAAAGAATCCCTGAACCAATAGCGCCACAGGCATTGTCCGCACCGCCGGCAAATACTTTAGTTGCTTCCGATAATCCAGTTGCTCCGGCAAATTCAGCCGTAATCGTTCCAACAAAGGCATGAGATTCCACTAATGTGGGGCAGAATTCAGCGGAAAGACCAAATCGTTCTAAAATCTCTCTGCTCCAATCACGATTTGCGACATTTAACAGCAAGGTTCCCGCCGCATCAGAATATTCCATGTGGATATTTCCAGTGATTCGGTAACGGAGATAATCCTTTGGAAGCATAAAGACATTCGCCCGTTCAAAAATTTCAGGCTCTTTTTCTTGTACCCAAAGAATTTTTGGCAGGGTAAAACCCTCTAAGGCCGGGTTTTTGGTCACCTCTAATAAACGCTGTTTGCCAACCACCTCGTAGATTTCTTGACATTGTTTCGTTGTTCTCGTATCATTCCACAAAATCGCGTTTCGCAGCACCTGATTATCCTGGTCTAAAAGAACAAGGCCATGCATCTGCCCCGAGAAGCTGATGCCCTCGATATCGTTTACATCTCCATCGAATTGCCCGATTAGTTCAGCTAAACCTGCAGTGGTTTTTTCGACCCACTCTTCCGGGTTTTGTTCGCTGTAGCCTGATTTTTCAATAATGAGGGGATAGGTTTTTGATACTTCTTTGTACACTTCACCATTCTGATTGACGAGTAAGATTTTTACCGCACTCGTTCCGAGGTCAACACCAATAACGTATTTCATCCTTATCATCCTTTTCTAAAAAAAGTGCTGGAGTAATAGGCTGCCAGCACTTTTTTCATTCATTATTATTAAACGGTTACACTTGAAAGAGTTTCTAGTAAATATTGATTAATGACAGCTTTAAGACGTTCTGTTCTGCCTGAAATATTCTTAATTTCTGTTAATTGAAGGGCATAAGCCTCTAGCTCACGGAAGTTTGTTCTGCCTTCCACGATTTCTAAACCGATTCCTTTTGTAAAGGTGCTGTAGCGTTCCTCAATAAAGCTATCTAGTACTTTATCTTCAATTAATTTATTTGCCACTTTCAGGCCGACAGCAAATGCATCCATGCCGGCAATGTGTGAGTAGAATAGATCTTCCGGCTCGAACGAACCTCTTCTGACTTTAGCATCGAAGTTTAAGCCGCCGCTGCCTAGTCCGCCATTTTTCAGAATTTCATACATGGCTAGTGTATTAGTGTATAAGTCAGTTGGGAATTCATCTGTATCCCAGCCAAGCAATGTATCCCCTTGGTTTGCATCAACAGATCCAAGCATACCGTTAATACGTGCCGTTCTAAGCTCGTGCTCAAAAGTATGACCAGCCAGTGTCGCATGGTTGGCTTCGATATTAAACTTGAAGTAATCTGTTAGATCATATTTTTGTAAGAATGCGAGTCCAGTAGCCACATCAAAATCATATTGATGCTTTGTAGGCTCTTTTGGTTTTGGCTCAATTAAGAATGGAACATTTAAGCCAATTTCTTTAGCATAGTCTACTGCCATATGGAAGAAGCGTGCCAAGTTGTCTTGTTCAAGCTTCATATCTGTGTTAAGAAGAGTTTCATAGCCTTCGCGGCCGCCCCAGAATACATAGTTTTCCGCACCAAGTTCTTTTGCTACCTCTAGGCCTTTTTTCACCTTGGCTGCAGAGTAAGCAAACACGTCTGCGTTTGGAGAAGTCGCAGCTCCATGCACATATCTAGGATTCGTGAACATGTTCGCTGTGTTCCAAAGCAATTTCGTTTTGCTCGTTTTCATGTATTCTTTAATCATTGCCACGATAACATCTTGGTTTTCGTTCGATTCTTTTAAAGTGCTTCCTTCTGGGGCAATATCCACATCGTGGAATGCGAAGAAAGGCACATTTAATTTTTCAAAAAGTTCAAATGCCGCTTCTACGCGTGCCTTTGCCAAGTCTAATCCTTTAAAACGATCCCATGAACGGATGGCTGTACCTACCCCAAATGGATCTGTTCCATCAGCAGTAAATGTGTGCCAGTATGCTACTGAGAAACGCAAGATTTCTTCCATGGTTTTGCCGTTAATTTTTTCTTCAGGGTTATAGTATTTAAATGCCAATGGATTTTTTGATGAAGCGCCTTCAAATTGAATTTTGTTTACCGTTTCGAAATATGCCATGAGGTATGCCTCCTAGTAGTTTGTGGTTTCTGATTATATTGTAACTGCTTACAAAAGGGTCGTAGATCTTTTAATCTGTTTCCCCTTGTTTAATCAAATTATAGCACTCTAAACTTTGTTTGTCTATTCAATAAACTAAGTTTATCTAAAATTATTTTAAAGGGCTGCTTGTTTAAGCTCAAACAGCCTTTATCTTTATTAAGCCTGCTGTCCAACCTTACTTAAAGGTGCAGATTTTTTACTTTCTTCCAGCCATAAGATGCTGGTGACTCCACGTGGATAATACTTACTCCCAGCGATTTCACCTGAGATAATTTGATCACTCCAGCTCCAAACAGATAAAGTTGGATGTGTCAGCCAGGCAACATGGGCTGCATCTGACTTTGCCCCTTTTTCATCCCACTCCCATCCCAGGATCTCACGGGCAATAAACTGAGAGAGGTAAACTTTACTCAACCAGGAGTTATTGCTGGTAGATGAAATCTTCCATCCCCCGTCTTCGAACAAACAGACTCCCTCTGTTAAAACTGTTTCTAGGTGCGTTTTTAATGTCTGAATATAGGCTCCAAATCGGCCATTAGGATCTAACGCTTCCTGAGTATTTGTATAATATGGGAAAATCAGCCCCTCAATGGCAGGGATAATTTTCGAATCATTTCCTTCTTTGATAACAGCCGGAATATATCCGCCAGGAGTTACCTGTGAGACAATCGTAGCTGCACATTTTTCAGCTTGAACGCCGGCCTCTTTTGAAAGGCCATCCAGACCGTTGTCTCTGAAAAGCTTTTCTAATGCCACATATGATGCCCATGTCTTGCCCGCCAGATAAATATTATTTCTTGCCTGTCCAAGCGAAACATCTAGACTATCATAAGTGGTGATTTCCGCTCCGCCCATGACACGTGTCGAATCGAGTCCCATAATTCCATCACGCTTATCTGCTTCAGGATGATCACGATTCAGCATACTTTCAAAGCAGCGAACAAAAACTTCTAAAGTAGCCTTTAACCATTGATGATCCCCTGTTTGTTCTACATAAACGGCTGCGCATAACACCCAGTTTACTAACTGTTCATAAGTCATGTGAGAGAAACATCCATCTAAACCGTACAGTTCGTATGAAGAATAATGCGGTCTAGAAACAGTATTGGCTACTCCCATATCATGCGTAAAGCTGATTCCGCCTGGATATTCTGTTTCCTCCCCTGGAAAACGCACCTTATCTTCATAGCTAAAACGGCTTACAAACATATCCAGCTCATTTTTTACAGTCCATGGATTCATTTTTAATTCGAAGAAAATTTGGTCAACCGTTAGATCAAAGGTGTTCATCATCCGGTATTCCCCTTCATTTACTACCCAGAAGGGTTCGCCATCGGCATCCAATAGTTGTGTGGAGCCATAATAGCTGCGAATCGAATGAATCATCATGAACTTTTGATCATCTGATAAGTTCGGGTTATCTACTAAACTATTCGCTTGTTTAGCACGACCTGTAAATTCATCAAAGTTTTCTAATGCAAAAGCTGCTACCGTTTCGATATTAGGAAAATATCTTGTGTAAAAGTAGGAAGCATCCAATCCAGCCGTCACAAATCCGCCGCGGTGGAAACAAATCGCAAAATGATAGGTCCGTGTTTGGCCGGCTGGAACGTCCATCACAAGTGCCCCCAGCGGTCCAAGACCGAATGTCCAATTCTCTTCCAATGGCGTGGTTAAAATATTTTCCAAACTAAAGTGCAAGGCAGATTTCACTTCAGGATTATTCGTGGTAATTGCGGTTAAACGTCCTTGGCCAATACCAGAAATGCCATCACTCGTATCATCCAAACGGCGCATGGAACTGTAAGGGTCACTTCCTTGATAGCCAAAGAAAGCCCGGCGGCTCCTAGCTCCCTTTGTGTTATCAATGGTAAGCTCCGCCCAAACAGCAGGTATTAACGTCTTCTTCAATTCCTCATCTGCCGCCGATGAAGGGTCCGGTACAGATTGAACTTGAGAATAAATGGTAAAAGTTAAATCACCGGCCTTCCATGAGTCTGTTCCTAATTGAAAATCACGTTGGATTTGTTCCTTCTTGTATGGCAGGATAATCTTCGGTTTATCTGGGTTTGGATCCATATTTTCGATGTCATAGCGCTTGCTTTCATCATCAGCCACTTCAAAGAACGGCAAGGCATTGTAAATGCCTTTTTGTTCCAAAGATTCCACACCTACATATACATTCTTCCGTGGTGAACGGCCTAGTTCCAAATCCAAACCGCCGCCGTTCCCATAAAATCCTAGTGTGAAACTTGAAAATGCCCCGATTGGTGAATGATGTGCATTGAAAAACATATTCTTAACCAATTTCGTCACCTGCTCTCCCAAATATAATATATAGCTCCACCATTTCAATGAATGACAATTAAATTAATGTTACTGTTTGCCTGCTTTTAATGGATTGGTAACAAGCATCAATAACCTTCATGTTTTTAAGTGTATTTTCTGCTGAATAAGAAGGTTGGTAACTTTCTATAATAGCCTGTGAAAAATGGTCGATTTGCATTTTATATTGATCAGCGCTAATCATTTCAGAACGTTGCCCATTCTCCGATTGAATTAGAATGGCTCCTCCACTGTCTGCCACATCAGGTCGGTAGGCTGCCGGAACAGTAATTCTGCCCTTTGTTCCAACAATTTCATATTCTTGTCTAAAAGACATATCAAAACTGCAATCAAATACAGTGTTTATTCCATTTTCCAGCTTCATATAGACAATCGCGGATCGGTCGATTCCAGTTCGCGGATCGAGTTCCGCGAACGCTTCCACTCTGACAGGTTCAGATTCCATGGTGTTACGGATGGCATGGATACAGTAACAGCCGATATCATAAATACTGCCGCCGCCCATTTCCTTTTTCATACGGATATTGGTCAGCTCATCTTTTAAGAAAAAAGAAAAACTTGCCCGCATGAATTTGATTTCGCCAATTTCACCCGATGCTACTATTTCTCGAACTCTATGATGTTGAGGATGAAATTGATACATAAAGGCTTCCATGAAAATCACATTATTCTCACGGCAGCAATCCACCATCTCTTGTGTTTCGCTAGCAGTTAAGGCAGCCGGCTTTTCGACAAGGACGTGCTTCCCATGTTTCGCAGCTTCGATCACCCATTGTTTATGCAAATGATTGGGAAGCGGGATGTAAACGGCTTCAATTTCTTGATCCATAAGCAGCTTATGATAGGAATCATAAAATTTCGGGATTGAGAATCTCTCCGCAATATCATTCGCCTTGTCACCCCTGCTGGCAATAGCCGCTGCTTCAGCAAAGTCTGATTGTAAAATCGCTGGAATTACTTTTGTTTTAGCAATATCTGCTGTGCTAATGACTCCCCATCGAATCCTCCTCAATTATCTCCCTCCTCAAACACCTTTGTATATTCGTTAAACTAAGTCGATTATAACATCTGAATCTCTGTTTGTATATCCAATAAACTAAGTTTATGTTAAAATAAATTTAATACCGCAGAAGGAGTTTTATTGTGAAAACGATGACCTGGAATCAGCAGATTGTTAAAAAAAATAATAAAGCACTCGTATTACAATTAATTATCGAAAAAGAACCAATTTCAAGAGCAGACATTGCCCAAGTATCCGGCTTGCATAAGGCAACCGTTTCTTCTTTGGTAAACGAACTATTAGAGGAAGAACTTATTTATGAATCAGGGCCAGGTGAATCAAGCGGCGGCCGACGTCCTGTTATCCTTCATTTCAATAAAGTTGCGGGGTTTGCAATTGGGATTGATATTGGCGTTAATTATGTTCTAAGTGTTTTGACGGATTTAAAAGGCAATATTCTAATTGAGAAAAATCAACCCCTTGAACAAACTGTCTATTCTGAAGTCATGAGCATCGTTAAAAATATGATTCGATCAATCATCAATGAGATGCCTGGCAGCAGATATGGCATTGTCGGGATTGGAGTAGGTGTGCCCGGGATAGTTAACAAAGAGGGGTCTGTCCTTCTGGCTCCGAACTTAGGATGGAAAAATGTTCAGTTAAAATCCGATCTTGAGAATGAATTTCATGTCCCTGTCATGATTGAAAACGAGGCTAATGCAGGGGCTGTTGGCGAGCAACAGCTTGGGGCAGGTCAAGACTATCAGAACATTATTTATATTAGTGCTGGAATTGGAATCGGTGTGGGGATTATCTTAAACAAAGTGTTATATCAAGGGAGAAATGGTTTCTCCGGCGAAATGGGACATATGATCATTGATCTCAACGGTAAGCTGTGTAATTGCGGCAGCAGAGGATGCTGGGAGGCATATGCATCAGAGAATGCTCTGCTGGAGATGGCTGGCAAAAATACGGATTCACTTGAGGAATTGATTAAGCTTGCTGAAAATGGTGATGAAACAGCTAAGCATCTCTTTGAAGAAATCGGCCATTACCTCGGGTTTGGTATTAATAACATTATTAATACGTTCAACCCGGACCAGGTGATCATCGGAAACCGATTAGCTATGGCAAAAGAATGGATGGAACAGCCTATCCGAACGATTATTGAAAATCACACCCTCTCACATCATCAGAAGGAATTGCAATTAGACTTTTCCAAGCTTGGAAAGTATTCAACTGTATTAGGTGTATCTGCTTTTGTTGTTGAGAACTTTATCAAAGAAGAAGCCAGAACTTCCTAAATCGAAAATTACTGACGAAATCGTCCAGCCCTGCCTTTTAATGAAGGCAGGGCTGTTTTTAACTATTGCTGTATTTCTATGTCATTTTTGAAAAGATCTAAGGGGACAACTTTTGCTTCCTTTTGGCTTTTTTTGTTGTCCTTATGAACGCCCTCAATAAAAAATATTCGACAAAAAGTTAGTTTAATGGATGTACAAAGTTAACCAACTTCAGGTATAATAATTTTATAAATACCGATTCTATTTAATGGAGGGATAGTATGGAGAAAAATTCTAAACCTAATGAACCTATAGTTACGCACATCTTTACTGCAGATCCTTCTGCCCATGTATTTGAAGGTAAGCTTTATATTTATCCTTCACATGACCTTGATCATGACGGGCCTTCAAATGATAATGGCGACCAATATGCGATGGAAGATTACCATGTTTTATCGATGGATGATGCCAACGCACCATGTGTAGACCATGGGGAAGCGCTTCACTTAAAGGATGTTCCTTGGGCAAGCAAACAGCTTTGGGCACCCGATGCAGCATATAAAAATAACACCTATTATTTATATTTCCCAGCAAGAGATAAAGATGGCATTTTCAGAATTGGCGTCGCAACAAGCCCTAATCCAGCTGGACCTTTTACTCCAGAGGAAAATTATATACCGGGCAGCTTCAGTATTGACCCCGCTGTGTTGGTGGATGACGATGAAAGAGCATTTGTTTATTTTGGCGGCCTATGGGGCGGGCAGCTGGAAAAGTGGCAGACAGGTACATTCAATCCTGATGCTGATGGTCCAGCTCCAACCGCACCGGCAATAGGACCAAGAGTAGCTGAATTAAACGACGATATGCTGACGTTTAAAAGCGAACCGCAGGAAATCTCCATTATCGATGAAGAAGGCAACCCGATTCTTGCAGGTGACGAAGACCGGAGATATTTCGAAGGCCCATGGGTTCATAAATACAGTGGGCTTTACTATCTATCCTATTCTACGGGTACCACTCATAAAATTGTTTATGCAGTAAGTGAAAATCCACAGGGCCCCTTTGTGTTCAAAGGGACGATCCTTACCCCTGTAATCGGCTGGACCACCCATCATTCGATTGTCCAGTTTAAAGACAAGTGGTATCTGTTTTATCACGATTGCTCGTTATCCGATGGAGTCGACCATAAACGCTCTGTGAAATACACTGAATTAAAATATAACGAAGACGGAACGATTCAAACAATAGACCCTTATGGGGATAATAAGTAAATTGAAAGCTGGCTTCAATGATTGAGGCCAGCTTTTTTCATTCGATGAGTCCGAATGGGGCTCCCGGTTTCAAATTAAAAGAAATCAAAAAACGAAGATCTCATCACTGGAACCTTTTTTTCAAAAAGCTCAATCTCTGCCTTGGATCCCTTTAAGTATCCCATCTCAAAAAGCTCCATCGGCCGTTTATATCCAAATAGAATCGCTGAAAGGGAATTGATATTCAATTGAATTCCTTTTTTAGGAGGGTGTACACATTGACCTCCGGCTTTTTCTTTAAATACCTTGATTTCGCCATTTCCAAGTAAATAGCTTCCATTATTCCAAGGTGCATGTGAATCTTCAAGATGGAGGAATAGGGGCTCATCTTCACTGTTAAACGAAAATCTCCGTAAACATCCCTCTGCATCTACGACTCGAGCCATAAAATATGGATATAACTCAGTTTTTACTCTTGGCTGCTTTAGAAAATAAGGAAAAGGATCATGACTTGCGAGATTTATTGTTACTGTATCCACCATGGAGTCATGCTGGCAGATAAAATTCCAAAGCCCAGTCCTTGCTCCGTGGTCAAGGGCCATCAGCTCTTCGATATCCATTTTTCTATCCTTCACGCGGTACAAAATATAGCCCTTAGCCCCTCTCGCGGAATCATAGTAGACAGCAAGCTGTGAATCTTCATCATATACATTTTGTTTCCACCAATTTGTCTCGCGTTTCAGCATGCCTGTAAATTGAGAAGAAAATTGCTCGTAAACTTGTTCTATTTCCTCGTTATGGGACTCTTCGGAATATCTCCTAATAAAGCCTTCCTGCGGTTCTAGAAACTTCAGATCAATTTTTTCAATCGTGATCTTTTTCTTTTCACTTAATATTTCCCATCCGTATTTCCGATAAAAAGAAGTATCAAATGGGTGCAGAAGCGATACAATCTGATCGTTATCCCTCATATGTTTTAGGGAATCAATCATGAGTGCTTTGACATACCCGTTTCGTCGATATTCCGGGTAGGTGGCGACTCCGGCGATGCCGCCCATTTTCCATTCGGCATTATTCATGTAAATGTTTAGCGGGATAATGTGCAATTTGGCGGCCAGAAGGTTCTCATCCCATATTCCTAAAATTTTGTGATTTTTCACTGCTGCTTTTCTGGCTGGCAATTCAGATTCCGGAACCTTATATTGAAAGGCATACATTGATAGTTTCATTGAATCTAAGAATTCATTTTCTGTAACTTCTCTTATTAACACTAGACAACCCCCTCTTTCATTAACTGAAATTATCACACATGAAACGTTTACATTCCAGTTTTATCCTTTAATACAGCCAAAAAATAAAAAGCTTAGGACGTCCCAAGCTCATTCAAAACATTGCTTAAGTAAATCTTCCATTTGTGCGATTGTGATCCCATCGCCTGCCTGTGCTTCCAAACTTTCATACCTTTCAAGGGCTTCAGCCAGCAAATCTCTCTCCTCATCTTTCATTGTGATCACCTGCTTTAATTTGTATGGATTTATATTTTTTACTTGCAATGAAAATATTATTAATGATTCTCTTGAAAGATTATTTCACTGCCTTCCAAATGGTCCATCTATCTTTTTCAACAATATTCGTCTCTGATTTAAGTGACTCATCGATATGATTTATTAATACTTTTAATTCGTTATCATCTAATTCATGAAGAATACTTCTGCCTGTTCTTTCACTCAAATCTTGAAGTAATTGACCTTTCGTTTCATACACCTTTCTTGTTTCCCATAATGTTATCTCTTGAATATCTTTAAATCCTGCTTCCTTAAGAGCTGAGACAACAGTTTGAGTATCGTGCCGGCGCTTCGTTTCCGTTTCAATTAATCGTGGAAAAAGTTCAAAGAAATATCCTCTAATATGGCTATTAGTTCCTTCTAGTAGACAATCAGCTGGAGTACGGTCTTGAACGATATAGAAACCATCCTCCTTAAGAATTCGATTTGCTTCATTGAAACAGGCTGGTAAATCCTTAAAATGGTGAATTAATGCTCTTTCCAGCAGCAAATCAAAACTATTACTCTCTAAACCAGATGCAAACGAACTTCCATGCTTAAAGGATATGTTTTTATATTCTTTACAGTTTTCTCTTGCTCCTTCAAGAATAGGTTCGGAAAAATCGACACCTGTTACCATGGCAACACCCATGTCTGATAGTGCCATTGAATAAATTCCTCCGCCACAGCCTATATCTACCGCTTTAGAAATTTTTTCGATAGGCACAAGGTTTTTTATGGCTTCAGTCCAAGTGTGATCAGTCGTTCTGGTTGTATATGTAACACGATTTTTTTTACTATGAAAATCAATTCCCATTTTAACTCCCCTCCTCGATTCCATTCTAAACAGTTAAATTTTACCACACAGTAAGTATTTATCACAAATTATTTCAGCAGCAATAACCGTTTTAAATTAACTGAAAATTGACAATAATTTCAATCAAACTTAACATTCCTTCCTTATGCTTTAGTTGTAACAACTAGAGGATTGGGAGGCGAGGGAAAGAGTGAAAGGATCATTGAATAGGAACGCCATGAGCAAAGCAGTTCTTGCTTTTGTTCTTACAACTTCTTTGACTGCGGGCATTGTTATGGCCTCTGGGATTCCGGATAAAAAAGGCGTCCCCCAAAGCAACGCGAATATTAAGGAGCGGTTCATTCAATTACATCTACTCGGCGTTAACGACTTTCACGGACAGCTAAACATCACCCGAAAATTCAATGGAAAAAATGTAGGCAGAGCAGATTATCTCGCAGCCTATTTGAAGGAAAGGAAAGCAAAGAATAAGAACACCCTTTTGGTTCATGCAGGTGACATGGTTGGGGCAAGTGCCCCCGTATCCTCGCTCCTGCAGGATGAACCAACGATCAAAGTGCTAAACAAAATAGGCTTCGATGTGGGAACCTTGGGAAATCACGAATTTGACCAAGGTGTGAAAGAGATGATGCGCTTGATTCAAGGAGGATTCCACCCCAATACTGGATATTTTGAAGGTACTCAATTCCCCTATATATGTGCCAATGTTATTAACACCAAAACAGGTAAACCACTCCTTCCTCCCTATAAAATTTTCAAAGTAAATGACATACCAATCGGATTTATTGGCGTTGTATTAGACGATACACCATCCATGGTTAATCTTGATGGAATAAGAGACATTAAATTCGTCGATGAAGTAACCGCTATTAATAAAGCGGTGTCACAGTTAAAGAAACAAGGTGTAAAAGCGATTGTTGTATTGGCTCATAATGAAGGCAGGCAGTCCACTCCAGGCGGACCCGCTAGTGGAGAAATCGTTAAAATGGCCAAAAGGGTAGACCCAGAGGTTGACGTGATGTTTGCCGGACACAGCCATACGTATCTTAATACAGTAGTCAATGGAAAGCTGCTTGTTCAAGCCTATTCTTATGGATCAGCCTTCTCCGAAGTTTCTTTAGAGATTGATCCCATCACAAAAGAGATAGTAAGCAAAAAGGCAGAAATTGTAATGGTCTATCAGGATTCGATTAAATTGGATGAAGAAATCAAGAAAATGGTAGATAAGTATGAAGCTGATGTTTCTTCCTTTGTTGATGAAGTCGTTGGCAAGGCTGCTAATGCCATTACTAGCAATCGAAACAAAGATGGAGAATCCGCATTGGGTAATCTCATTGCTGATTCTCAGAGGAAAGAGATGCATTCCGATTTCGCATTTATTAACCCTGGAGGAATTCGGGCGGACCTTCATGACGGAGGCATCACCTATGAGGAGTTATTAACCATCCTGCCTTTTAAACGGAAACTCGTGAAAATGACGCTGACTGGCGATCAAATCCGCCTCCTTTTAAATCAACAATGGCAGCCAGGTAAATTAAGAATGCTGCAAATTTCCGGGTTGAAATATACCTGGGACGACACGAAACCGGTTGGGAACAAAGCGGTTGATATTTTCACTACTAAAGGAACATTGCTTGATCCGAAAGAAACATACACCGTTACAGTAAATGACTATCTTGCCGGGGGCGGTGACAACTTCAAGGTTTTCCTTGAAGGGACGCATAAAACTGTTGGTTCTATAGATGTTGATGTGTTAAAAAAATACCTGTTACAGTTTACAGTTCCGCTCACTCCCATCATTGAAGGACGGATTCAAAAAATCCAATAAGGTAATGACCCCACCGAAATTTAAGAGGATATGAATTTCGTTAATAATCTGTAAATTTTGAATAATGAATATTTCGGCTGTTTAATGAAAGGGTTAAGTTATGTTAAGAAATGGAAAATACCATTCTTTTTTATTTTAAAACTTGTATTATAAGACTGTAATACCAAATGCAAGCATTCAAGGAGGAATAAAAATGAAATCTTTCAAAAAGTGGTTTTTTGCTCTGATGTCAGCATTGATGTTACTTGGCGCGGCTACTGCATGCTCAGACACTAGCTCGAAAACAGATGATCCCAATACCCAACAAACAGATGATGGCTCACAAACTGATGATGGTTCACAAAGTGACGACGGTAATTCTGGTCAATAAGGAATATCAACATAATTAAAGAATGAGGCGGCCCCTGCCGTCTTGTTTGCATTATAACTATCTACTAGTTTAGGAATATTTATCTATAATTGGAAAATATTTTTGGTGCCTATTCCTCATTGATATTCCTAGAATATTAAATGATAATGATAATCGATATCATTGATAATTGTTATCAATTAACTCAGGAGGTATGAATATGTTTATTCAATTTTTAAAGAAAAACCGTTATGTATCCTTAATCCTTACTGTACTTCGACTCTATCTTGGCTGGCAGTGGTTAAATGCTGGCTGGGGGAAAATCTCTAGTGGAACATTTGATGCAGCCGGCTTTTTGAATGGTGCAGTTAATAATATGTCTGGTGACCATCCTGCAGTGCAGCCTTGGTGGGGCAATTTTCTAAAAGAGGTTGCCATTCCATATGTCGATCTTTTTAATGTAATGGTTCCTTGGGGAGAATTTTTAGTAGGACTCGGATTAATTTTAGGCATTTTCACATCACTTTCCCTGCTTATGGGGCTTACAATGAACTTTGCCTATATGTTATCAGGAACAACAAGTACAAATCCACAGATGGTTTTATTAGGATTGATTATTCTTGCAGCAGGAATGAATGCAGGAAAACTTGGATTGGATCGTTGGCTTACACCTTACCTTGGAAGATTGATATATAAGAAATCAGGGAATGAACAAATTTCCCAAAGTGCATAATGAAAATGGCCCCTTTCATCATTCAGGGGATTTCACAATTAAATAGCCACTTTTATATTAAAGAAACCTTGCTGCATGTCAGCAAGGTCTTCATTTTTTTATCAACATTAATAGGGAAATCAACAACAAAGGTCATAGGGATTTAGTGGAGGATTTGCAGGAAAAACCCATTTCGGTCCTAAAGAAGAATCCTTCCAATGCCACGCACCCAATGCTGCTGCACAAGCATCGATAAAATGACTTTGTTCTTCTTTTAATATAGGGAGTTCTGTTAAGTTTTGCTGTCCGAGCCAGTCCCAAATAAACATTCTCGCTGATAGATTTTGTTTGTAGCTCAAAACATACTTCAAATCATCTGGAGAAATCCTTGAGCCAATAACAGCGCCTGGATGCACTTCTACCATCGAAATAGGATTTGGGGTTATAAGACTTTCTATTTCCCTGCTAAGCCTGATTCCTCTTAAAGTTAAATACACCATCCTGGTCATAGTGGGAGTCATGATGGATCCGGGTTTCATCCCTAATGCTGTAATAAACTTTCTTAGCTCACGGTCACCTTGCCGGTCTCCTCCCCCATCTTCATAGGATAATGGGGCATCAATGCCTACAACGACTTCATCTAATTGACTTTGTTGTAAAATCTCATTCAAGATTCCCTGATCGCTTACAGGACTAATCCATTTAACAAATTTTAAATAGCTCCCTTGTGTTTCAAATACGGAAAGAACCGTATCCCTATGATTGCTTGGTCCGGACAAATCAATACCGATTACTCTCATAAAATAGCCATCTCTTTCTACTATTATTACCGATTAATTCACTATTTCCTTCACTCTGCCAACAATACCGCTCTCCAGCATAACCTTAATACCGTGCGGATGTGTGGCAGATTTGGTTAGTAATTTTGCGACCACACCTTCAGTTAATTTCCCGGTACGCTGGTCTTGTTTTTGTACAACCCGTACTTTGATTCCGGGTTTAATATTTTCTCGGATCGTGCCTGACATTTCAATTATCTCCTTTCAGTTATGGGAACAGCAGCTGGCACTGTTTCTCTTTATTGATTCGGATAGGTTTTCTTCAAAAACAATACAGATTGGTTAATTAACTCTTTTAGAACATCCACATTAATATCCGCAACTTTATTGATATACACACACGCTTTTCCAGTTGTATATTTCCCGAAGTCCTTTAACAATTCCTCTCGCTTTGTATCACCCGGTGCAAAATACAAACTGATTTTTGCTTTTCGAGGAGAAAAGCCAACTAGCGGTGCATCGCCTTCGTGGCCGGATTCATATTTGTAATGATACGAACCAAATCCGATAATACTTGGTCCCCACATCTTTGCTGGATAACCGGTGGTTTCCGTAAAAATATCTAAAAGTTTATAAGCGTCTTCCCGTTTCTTAAGGCTATCAACTTTCTCAATAAACTCAATAACACTGTTTTCTGTTTCTTTTGTTTTTAGTTCATACATTATATCTATCTCTCCTTATAACGGTATTCAGCCAGCCTTATTGTATAATTCATTTTTCCAATTATTCTCTCTCCCATTATAGCAAAAACCTTGCTGGGTTAATCAGCAAGGTTTTTAATAGTTAACCATTCAAACTCCCCTTCAGCCAACGGCGATTTCGGTAAAAACCGATGGGGGTGATATCCTGGCCACCCCTTATGGAAATGGATGGGGATGTGGATTGAGCTGATCAACTGTCAGAGGATTTTTCAAATATCCGAGTTCCACTGGGACCTTCAGCACCCGCTCCAGACCCGTTACGCGGGTAAGGTGATGTCCGAAAGTCATCGGCAGCATCCCCGGAATCAGCACTTTTACGCAATACAATCCGTTCCGTATCAATTCCGGTGTCGTCTGGTCTACCACAATCACATCAAGTTCCAATCGGCGAAATACTTGAAGAATATCCTTCAGATCTTCTGTAAGATCCGTATGATTCAACTTCCAGTTGAACTCATCAGCAAATGACCGCAATGGGCGATTATCATCCAGTAAAAACTTAAAACGCTCCTCTGCCTGCGGCAAACCGTAGAGCATGCCATGATCATCCATTTGCTGTACCAGGGATGCATCCTGTAACATTCTTAAATATCCCTCTCGGTTCGTCTCAAAATTCTCGTCAAGAGTCAGCATCATGCCGGCCAGCTCATGAACCGCACTTTTAACTGCACGCACCGGGTCGAGATGTGCTCCAGCTGCACAGATGAGATTCAATCCCTTTTGCTTTCTGTTTTTTGCAATCGCACAAATACTTGGAATTCCATGCTCCATTGTCGAGTTATATAAATACAGATCATATCCCGCAACGGCCCGCATGCGATCGATCATCAACTGTAATTCTTGGTCGTCTGAGGAAGTTGGGTCCAGACGAGGCAGGGGCAACTGCGCATACCAGGTCATCAGGAATGAATCACGCTCCACCACTTCCATAATTCCGTAGAAAATAGCTTCTTCCATGCTTCCGCCTAATGCGCATCCATTTGAAGTTTCATAGACAAATTCATGCTGCCCACATCCCAAACTGTAATAAGCAAGCAATTCGGGTACAAGAATGGGGCGCTCTTCCAAAAATGAATAACCCCACACCCAATTCATTGGTCGTTCAGGATTAAAAGCCTGGAATGGAAATCCACTCCGCTCATACTGTTCCTTTGCGTGCACACCTACTTTGATAGGATCGAGTGCTTTATTTTTCAAATTCATGAAACTATCGTAGACTACTGTACGTTTCCCCCGTGGTTCCAGTCCGCAGTACCGCTCTAGTCCTTCCAAAATGGCGGTTAACTCACTTACTTCATACGAATTGGTTCTGCCTGCAGTTCCCTCATCCCCCTGCAGCAAAGGCAGATTGACACTGACATCGGCAAATGGCGGTACGAGATAAACCATTTTTTCATTTAACAAACCGGTTCGATGATCCAAATAGTCTTTAACCAGGACCTTCTTCAGCTCCTCCAACGATCGGCTGCGGTAACTGTCAGCGCTGACCTTAAGACTCGGTTGCAATGAAATGCGGGCAGCCTCCTCCGAATCGTCGGGTACACCGCTGCAAACCGGACACGATGGGACAGGCAGAAAGGTATGCCATGAACTCGTTAAGGTTTTCAAATTGATTAAACCTATCTGTCCTTCCGAGCGGGCATCATTACCTTGCAAAATTCGGTCTACTTCCGCCCCAATGAAATGTGCCAGCTGCAAAAGCCCCGCATGAGATGCCCAGGCATCCTGCTGTATTCCGCCGTCCTCCTTCAGCCTCCCATGTATCTCCCTCATCTCTTTCCGATCGCGTCCTGCCATTGCCATGAAACGCCGTATATCCGAACAATTAGAGCACCCCGGTTCCCCCGGTTGAACAAGCGGCCCGACTATACCCTCTCCAAATGAAACAAACCCTCGCATCCACGGAGTGCCAGTTCGCCTAAAAACTTCTTCTGCCCTTAGATGGTCAGAGGGATTCCAGGCATCCTGCAACACCAGAGCTAAATCCATTTTTTTCGGTAAAAATGCCCCAAATTGGGTTTGGCGCACTACATGGTAATGGGTGAATAATTCTTCGCACACACGGTCCGCCAGTACCCCTTCTCCGACAACCAATACGACTGGGTTCACCTGGATTCCTCCCCTTTAAGCAATACACCAAACACTCCTGCCAATTTCTCTTTTATAAAAGGCTCAAGCTCTAGTTCAAAGACCAAAAGCCGCTTATCGTTTTGTTCCAAAACTTCTAATGCAGACTTTAGAGAATGAGCTTCGATCCTTCCATTATTGGCAGGGATATCAATATTCTGCGGCTCCTTGTCCTCGAGATGGACTGACCTAAACTTCAGTGGAAGCTCAGGGCTGAATGATGATTGGTTTTGAACTCCAAAAACAGCGTTTTGTAACGCTTTCCGTAAAGCCAGCGTTATATTCAAGTCAACACTGCGGTACCATCCTTCATTCGTTCCCACCCATACCACAGGGAAACCCAATATTTCCTTGCCTAATCCGATCATTGGCGCTCCCTGCAAGGTAGTCAATGACTGCAAATAAAACTTGCACCTTTCATCTTCCATTTTCCTAACCTGCACTGGTGCGACAGAATTCCTTTTACCAAGATCCTGCTTGCTCAGTTCCTCCTCCAAACACTTTTGCAACCCGCGAGATACACTTTCCGCAACGGTTTCCCCTGCACCTATGCCGACGAATTCTTGTGATTCTATCAAACTATTACCAGCTGAATGTGATGCTAGTGTTGGAACAATTAGATCGACCATTTGAGACACATATGACTCAATCCCAGCAAGCCCTGCCTCTGTTCTTGCCTCCTCGTGTGTCAGACCTGTAGAGACTATCTCATGCAGTAATCCAGCAGGGCCCTCCGACAACGGATTAACGGCTTGGACGCGGCACTGAGCTAACGGAAGCTGCTTTAAATCCCCCTCTTCCCAAATATGGAAAATTCCTGATTCCTTTGATGTCAACTGGTGGAAGTAAAGAAGCAATTCACTTGGCTCACCTTTTCTCAAGCCATGTTCGGCCAGTATCTCGGTATCCTCCACCCATTTAGCGGACATTCGTCCAGTCACGAGTGGATGCGGAAGGAACGAATGCCATTTTCCTTCCATCGTTTCCAAATCAAGAAGGAAGAAATCATTATTCTGTTTTGATTTGGTCACTCCAGTAATCTCTTTAAACAATTCAAATACAATTACATTTGCCAACATCGCTCCCGCTTTGGAAGAGAATCCGGCTACTTGCCTGTCTTTCATAAGCACAGAATGGTGCAATCGCCTCCACGCAGACTCCCAGCACACGCCAGAGTCCGGATGTATTAGCGGCCCCGCTATCCCGACCTTTTGTAAGCAAATAGAGGGGAGAAAAATCTTCTTCTCTTCCAGGCAAACCGAATGAAGAAGTCGCAGTTCCTCCAGATCGCCTTCCTCTGACACATACAAAACGGCATCAAATGATTGGATGATTTCCCTCCAAAATCTAACCCCATTCTCCTCAAATGCAATCTCTTCCACTTCCACCTCCTGATCTGTTTTACGAGCATGCTCTGCTAGTTCCATTATCCGCCGTTTATTGGTCGGTATCTTGTCCGTGATTAGCAGTTTGAACTTAGGCAAACCCGATTCCAGCAACGATACAACTAACGAACTAAAAAAAGGACCCGATCCAACTGCCAGCACTTTGGCCTGCCGGTAGGATTGAAAACGGTATGCCCCCGAATCGACAAAACTGTTCACAAATTCAATTTGGGGACCGTACTTTTTAATCAAGTGATCCTCCAATTGATGAGGATGGTCTTTGCTTACATCGCTGACAAACCCATTTCGATACAGCACTTCCGCAATTTCATAAATCCGTTCCCTGTATGGGCCCGGTAATCCGTCTGTTAAATTCTCCAGCGTGTACTCTCCGTTTAACATCGGAAACAGCTTTTCAACCCACTGATTAATCGTACTGCCTTCCATACGGAACGAGCTAATGTTGTTCCGAAAATACACCCCATTGTTAGTATCAGGGAGAAAAAAAGTGTCCCTTTTTACTTTCAGACGCATAGAAGGGTTCAAACTTGTCATATTGTTCCTCCTTAGCTGCAATGATCCTCAAATCTGCTTCAATTCATCACTATCATCCTATGTACCTCCATTTGTCCCATATGTCTATCTGATACAGAACACCCCTGCAAAAACTCAGGCAGGGGCGTTCTCTTTACATGGGGGGACCACTTCATTATTCCAAAACCAGAGCTTTTAACCGCCGCAACGGTGGCCGCCGCACCTGCCACAGCCTCCACAGCGATGACCTCCGCAATGAAAACAACTAAAACAACTAAAGCAGCTAGAACAACTAAAACAGCTAGAACAACTAAAGCAGCTAGAACAGCTAAAGCAACTAGAACATCTAAAGCAACTAGAACAGCGATGAAAACCACCGACACCGCCGATACCACCTATACCACCGACACCACCGACACCACCGACACCACCGACACCGAATTGACGTGCCTGATCAATATAGTACTGGTTTAAGTCAAAAGGAACAGCTTCGCTCGCCTGGAAATCACCAACATTCAACATTTGGAGTTCGTTTTGCCAAGGATTCATTTTCATACCTCCGTATAGTATATAAAATCGGCATGACTTGCCGGCCACATGAAAAAGGGACAGAGACATCATGACAAGAAAACAATCGGCTTACAGATATATCCACCAATACCTAAAGTCTTCTCTTCAACAAATTATGTAATTGGGATAGGTATTGTAACTGATTCATAAGCCTATTTTCATTGACTCCGGGCCATGGGTAATCCAACAGATATCCCTAGGTTATGATAAAAGGCTGACCAATTGGTCAGCCTTTTTTATGTGCTTGAATTTTCTTATGCCCGCGGCGTGGTATGAGTCGTACCCATCCCTCCATCTCTAAACGAACGAGAGCTTCACGAACCGAAGTTCTACTCATACCCAAGATATCAACCATTTCCCTCTCTAATACGGTTTGTCCCGGAGGGAGTTCAAGTTGTCGTATAGCATACCGCGTTGCAAGATAAGCACGTTGTGGCAAGCGAATAGCCAAAGGGACGGTTCTCATGGTTTTTTGAACAAGTTAGTTTGATCCACAGGAACCGTCCCCATGGCACTTGCCAACCAACCATTCACCAAGTACCATGCTCCCGCTAAATAAAACAGCATGTGGACGGAAAACCAGTCAAATATAAACCCGGCACCAAGTATGCTTGCTACGATGATCAGCTGCAAAATGAATTGATGAATATTTTCTTTTTTCCAGCTTAGATTGTCTTTTTTATCAAATTCTTTTTCCGATAATTTATAAAGCGCTAGGCAAATTCCCATAAAGCATTGGATGAAACAAACGTGGAAAATATTATGGGCGAACGGCACCGAAATCATCGACACCCCTAGTCCGAACAAAGATACGCTGTACATTTTATGAAGCCGAATTTGGTGTGGAATCCAGGTTAATGCAAAGAAACAGGCTGCTGATGATAAAGCGAATATAGCGTAGAGCACAGAAAATGCGCTGTAAGTTTCCCCAATATTTTTCAAAAACAGCAGATAGTAGGGGAATACCGCCGTTTGAATAACAAGTACGCTTCCCCGGATCATCAGTTTAGTTTTCATTGCGGTACCTCTCATAAAACAGACTTGTGATATTCTCATTCGGATCGTATTTTTCCTTTTCTTTGACGAATTCATCAAAGTTAGGGTAGGCTTCAAGCAATTGTTTTTTCGAAGCGTATGGATAATAAGGCAAATAAAAGGTTCCATTGTGCCTCAAGGTAATATCAATCATCCCTTGAATGGATTGTTGCGCTTTTTCCACATCCTGTTTCTGTTTTCCATGGTTGAATAAGGCCACAAGGGCAATCATATCAGTCTTGGCATACGAAAGCCTCGATGAATCATCTTTAGATACATAGCGGATGGTGAAGTTAAGTAGATTAATATCATCTTTTTTCAGAAATGCCTTCATGTCTTTGACATAGGAAGGATACTCATCGATCGGGATGAAAAATTCCTGCAGTGAGTCGGTGTCCCTTTGGCTTTTATACAGCAAAAAATCACTTTCCGAACGCATGGCATTGTTTCTTGATATCAGGGTTTTATCAAGGGATAGGATGTATTTTTCCTGCAGGTACCAAAGCAAGTCTTTCCAAAGGCTGGTTTTGCGGGATAAATTTAAAAAGGAGTAGGTCAAAAATGGCTGCTGGTCTTCTTTCAACTTTCGAAGTTTTTCCTTCAGTGGCTGTTTCGTTTTATGGTATTCGACGACATACATGCTGTCCATCGAGGTTTTCGGTGCAACTGAAATACGTGCATAAGCCATTTTCACCTCGGAATTTTCCCTTAAGGAATGGACATATACCGGAAATTCCTCTACGCTCACCTTTTTCGCACGGATTTCATACACTTCATCATCCGTCACCTGCAATTCCACATCCAAAATGACGCCAAATAGACCGTATCCGCCTAAAACATCCTTGAATAATTCCGGTTCGCTTTGTCGGTCGACTTTGACAATTTTCCCGTTTGGAAGCAATAAATGAAACCAATTAATCGAATTGCCAAGGGATTCGTTTTTAATGTCCCTTCCATGCACATTTACACTGATCGCTCCACCGACAGTAAAAATATTCTGGCTTTGCATGACTTTTACAGCGAGCCCTTCCGGCGCAATGGCTTTTTGGATGTCATCCCATGTGGCCCCGCTTTGGACATGGATGGTTTTTCTCTTTTTATCGATTTCTAGGATTTTATTAAAACTCGTCATATCCAACACAACCCCGTCCGGGTAATAAGTATGTCCCCCTTGGGAGCGCCTTTTCCCAGCAATGCTGACCTTTAATCCCTCGCTTTGGGCTTTTTTCAAGATATGGGCAATCTGGTCTACTTCTTTCCCTTTTTCAATCCGCTCTATTTTTGTTGGCAGTAGTCTGCCGACATCCTGGATGGTATTGTTTTGGTACATGTCATCAGGATAATGACTTAATGAATACTGGAAACAAGCAAATGAAACGGAAAAGGTGAAAACAACAAGAAAAAGGATCACGCAAACAATTTTCTTGATATGAAGCCCTCCTTGCTCGACTCACATTCTATAGTGTAATTTTACACTAATTGTACCATATGTTTCACCGGTTTAAAACGAATATTTTCCAGCTCTTTTTATACGAAAATGGCCGTTTCTTCGCTCTACATGACAAAAATGTCACTTTAGATGTTGTTATATCGATGGTTAGCGGGCAAATTAGCTAGTATAGTAAGGTGGTGAAGGAGGACGAAACCATGACATTATACAAACAAAGAACCTATCGAAATCTTACGGAAAGACACAAGTCTTAAAAAATATTGATTTGACCATAGAACTTGGTGAATTCACCGCGATTATGGGGCCATCCGGCTCTGGGAAAACCACATTAATGAATACTCTCTCTACGATTGAGGCCTTTAACGGCGGGGATGTGTGGATTGAGGGACAATCGCTGTTAGATTTTTAAAAGGTTAGTTCAGTTTTGGAATAATAAAAAACATATAAAAATGCATGCAAATATGGCATGCATTTTTTTTTATATCAAGTTTTATTGCGTTACTTGTATTGAAACTATATACCAAATTGCAAATCCACTTTCAATACTGAAATTTTCATTGAAGCCTTGCAAATTCATGTGAAAAACGATTTTAAATCAATGTACAAGTCAACCCATGCACAACTTAATCAGAATGTCGAAGCTTTAACATGGAATTGGACTTTTCTGGATCATTCATCAATGTGATTCTGTATTCCATCATCAAGTTAAGAGTTCCAAGCTTCTGTTCCAATTCGTCCTTCTTAGGTTCGATTTCTATTATCTTTTGGTGAATCCATCAATTACTTTTACCTATTCCCCTCGGAACACGGGCTTTCTTTTCTCAATAAAGGCTTGAACTCCTTCCTGAACATCTTTGGTTCCGAAACATTGTTTAATAAAAGCGTACTCTTGTTTTAGAATCGTTGTAAGATCCATGTCAGGGCTTGCAGCAAGCAATCTTTTAGAAAGCGTCATCGCTACCGGAGGTCCTGCCGCTAATTCCCTGGCAAAATCCATCACCTGTTCCTGAAATTCATCATCAGGGAATATCCGGTTCACCAATCCAATTCGTTCTGCTTCCTCAGGGTAAATGTCCCGGCCGGTTAAGATCAATTCGGCAGCCCTTGCCTGCCCGACCAACCGCGGTAAAAAATAACTCATTCCCGCATCAGGGCTGAGACCACGGCGGATGTATCCAGCTGTTACTCTTGCATCAGCAGATATGAAGCGGATGTCACAAGCTAGAGCTAGCGCGAGTCCAGCACCAGCCGCAATCCCATTGATTGCTGCAATAACTGGCTTATCACAATGAACAATCCCCAATGCTTGATGACCAACCCAACCCAGTTCATCTAATTTTTGATGACGGGATTGAGCGTCTGGATTTCTCTTCGCATAATCGGTCAAATCAAGACCTGCACAGAATCCTGGTCCTCTCCCGGTAATGACAATGACACGGACTTCATCGTCAGCAGAAGCCTCTGAAATTGCCTGGATAATCTCATTACTAAGTGTATTATTTACGGCATTCAGGCGCTCCGGTCTGTTTAGTGTTAGTGTACGGACCCCATCTACCGTTTCGACAATAATATGTTCCATCTTTTATTCCTCCTCAGTAATTTGATTTTAAATTCGGATACCTTCTTACCCTGACCTCGTTTTATTCATTTAATATTCTGACTATTATTAATATAACACTCTACTCATTTGCTTGTCGCATTTAATTTACCAAATTAAAGATTTGTTTAGATTGACTTTTTCAACGTATCAGCGACAATCCGCCTGATTTTCTCATCGTCCGCAATCATCATTATTCTATACATGGAATCCCTCATCATTGTATAAATGGTCCTTACATTTATTTTAGCACAATCAATAATTGGATATTTATGCTAGGAACTCTCTAAACGGGAATGCTCGTTTTATGCCATCAAAATACAGTATCTTTTAATCATCATTGAAACTATTAGTTGTTTCTATACGTCTTGTATTATGTAAAAATACCTATCTTTTAGGAGATGTAAAAATGCCTAAAGCACTTGTTATCTTTCTCACTATTCCAGTTATCTTTTTATTCATAGTTGGTCTAGTTTTGTTTGACTATATTTATTTTCCACTAATTAGTTCTAAAGCCGAAAAAGCTGCAGAAAAGCATCTCGAAGAAAAATACAACGAAGACTTTGTTATTGAAGGATCAAGCTTTTCAAAACCACTAGGCGATGATGTGGGTACTTACCGGATTGATTCTCACCCTAAGAAAAAACCCAACCTAACTGTTATTATTTCAGTTACTGAAGATATGGAGCCAATGTCGGATGATTACTTAGACAAGAAATGGCGTGCTGAGCTTAACAAACAATTTGGTTCAGTATATAAAGGACTGTATGAATCCCATGAAAATTATTCTTATATGGTCAATGTCTCATTTCCGGAAGAAACTTATACTAAATACAACATCTCTAATACCTATCAAGAAATTTTTGATCAAGAGCATAAAGGTATTGGAAACATAATTTTTGCCAATGTAACGCTTAACTCTTCCAATGAAATGGACCATCAGTTAGATAAGGTTTACAAATTAATCCAGTACTTGATGGCCCAGGAGTTAGAATATTTCAGCATTGATATTAATTACTTTAACGAAAAACTTGAACAAGAAATCTTTGACAAAGACAAAAAGCTTAATTACCAAGCTTTTTTAAACAAGCACATCAAAAGCAGAGACTATCTCTTTCATTTTTCCTATGATTCTAGTGATGAGGTGTCTAAAAAGAAGCTGGAAGGAATTAAATCCTCTGGTGACTTAAAGCAATACTTACTAGGGACTAAAACTATGAAATAAATGCCTCTGCCACACAAAGTTGACAGAGGCGGTTGTTGTCCTTGAACATTTCATCACATTTCAAAAAAGGGGAATTAAAACACCCAGTTCCCATTTCGGAAAATAGGTTCGATCCTTCCGTCTGGAAGCATACCGTCAATATCCATTTCACCAGAGCCAATCATAAAATCTACATGTGTCATACTTTCATTCAAACCGATTTTCGCAAGTTCTTCTTTAGACATCATTTTTCCTTCTTCTAAACAAAACGGAAATCCTTCGCCAATGGCTAAGTGATTGGAAGCATTTTCGTCGAAAAGCGTGTTATAAAAAATGGTGTTTGATTCTGAAATTGGCGACTGATGCGGAACGAGAGCTATTTCCCCAAGATACCTGCTGCCATCATCTGTTTCAATTAATTGTTTAAGTGTGTCATACCCGTTTTCACAGGTGAAATCTACGATTTTACCATCTTTAAATGTTAAGGAAAAGTTCTCGATCAGTTTTCCTGCGTAACTTAACGGTTTTGTACTGGTAACAATGCCGTTTACCCCGTATTGATTAGGAGAAGTGAACACTTCTTCTGTAGGCATATTCGCTATGAAAAGTGTCCCTTTTTCATTATGATTTCCTGCACTCATCCATTTATGTTTTTCTGGCAGTTCCACGGTTAAATCAGTGCCTGGGGCACGGTAATGTAGTGATTTGTATTTTCGTCCATTTAAATAATTAGCTTTACTATCTAGACTTGCTATATGTTCTTTCCATGCTCCAATTGTATCCTCATGGTCGATTCTCGTTGCAGAAAAAATAGCATCCCAAAGCGCATTGATTCGTTCCGCTTTATCAATATTCGGGAACACTTTATCGACCCAAGCCTGATTTGGATAGGCGACAATCGTCCAGGCAATTTTATCACTTACCATATAGGTTCGAAACTTGGTAAGTGCTGTACCTGATGCTTTATTAAAATTCGAGATTCGCTCTTGTTCAATTCCATTTAATAAATCTGGGTTTTTTGAATCGATCACTATAAAGGCAGCATTCTTTTCAGCTAACTCTTCACGCTGCATGACACGGTAGGTTGGGAAATTTGTAAAAACTTCATCGGCTGCCGATTCATATTTCATTCGGGTTAAAGCGTCATCATTCCATTCATAGATTACTTCACTTGCTCCGATTTCATAGGCTCTTTTTGTTATTAATTTAACAAACTCATAGCTTTCAATAGAGGCTGATATAAATAAAATTTGCCCCTTTTGAACATTTACTCCGATTTCAACTGCCAGAGCAGCGTATTTCTCTAATTTTTCTTGAAAAGTTCGCATATCATTTCTCCTTTGGTTTTATATTTCTTACAGATACAAATAGTAAATCTTTAAAGACGTATAAATACCCTAAACTCTTAGACGCAATAATAAGGATTTGGTTTCCTTTTTAACCAAAAAAAGTTGACTTATCTTGTATTCAAGGCGCCTATTGAATTTCCTTTCTTCCTCAAGAACTATTTCATCGTATATTTAAATATGTTTGGTGAGCATCCAGCTGTGCAACCCTGGTGGGGGTTGTTTTTTAAAGGAGGTTGCCATACCACCCGTAGATATTTTTAATGTCATTGTTCCTAGGACTCGTTTTGAGAATCAATTGCCAATAGTGATATTATGATTAATAGAGATTTCCTCTTTTGGAGGTATACATGAAAAAGCTCGTAAAAGTCGTTGCAGCTATTATAGAAAACAAACACCAAGAAATTCTATGTGCTCTTAGATCACCAAGAATGTCGCTTCCTAATATGTGGGAGTTTCCAGGCGGGAAAGTAGAAGCAAATGAGGACATCTTCTCAGCCTTAAAGAGGGAAATTGATGAAGAGTTGAGCTGTAAAATCGAGACATTTAAAGAAATTTTTAATGAAAACACTCATGAATATGAAACGTTTATCATTAATTTAATCTCGATCAAATGTAGAGTTGTTGAAGGGACTCCGACTCCTAGTGAGCATTCAAAATTAATATGGTTGAAAAGAGAGAATTTGGATTCCCTTAAATGGGCACCAGCTGATATTCCAGCTGTTAAACAATTAATCAAGGAAAAATAATGGGCAAAAAGAATTTCACTGGATTCAACAAGGTTCACGAGATATAAAATGAGCACGGGAAGGTTCCCGTGCTTCTTTGTTTTGTATATCTACTCAGTGGAATAGGTATTGACGGTTAGATTTGGTGAAACAGGAGAACTATCTCCACACCTCTTAATATTTATAAGATTGTCCACCATCAATTGGAATAACAGCTGCGTTGATGAAGTTGGCTTGATTAGATAGCAGGAATGCTACCAAATAGCCCACTTCTTCTGGTTTACCGAAACGTTTCATTGGGTTTGGCTGAACAAATTGTTTTCCTACCTCTTCCCAGTTATCAGGATCAATTTGTTTTAATGAACCTTCGACCATCGGTGTCATGATTGCTCCAGGTGCAATGGCTTTGATGCTGATTCCATATTGACCGTATTCAATTCCAGAGTTTCTTGTTAATCCGGCCACACCGTGTTTACTAGCTGCATAACCAGATTGGTTTCCAACCCCGCGAATACCACCAACAGAAGCAGTATTAACAATAGAGCCAAAACCTTGTTCTCTCATAACTTTCAAAACGTTTTTCATTCCATAAAACACACCATTTAAATTGACACTAACAACTTTTTGAAATTCATCAATGCCAAAATCCTCTGTTAGGTTTTGTTTTCCTTCGATCCCTGCGTTATTGAAGAAACCATCGATTTTCCCAAACTTCTCAACCGTTTCATTTACATAGTTTTCAACTGCTTGTTCATCTGCCACATTCGCAGTGATCAGCAGCATTTCTGTGTTTGGCGCAACTTCTAACACTTTGCTTTTCGTTTCTTCTAATGAAGCAGCGTTTAAATCAACAAGTGAAAGTTTCGCTCCTTCTTTTGCTACTTGTAAGGCAGAGGCTTGACCTAAACCAGAACCCGCACCTGTAATTAATACCACTTTTCCATCAAAACGATTACTCATTGGAAATTTCCTCCCTTTGTTTTAGTTTCAAGGTCTAAAGTGTATTTTTAAAAATTATTTTTAATTAAAATATCTCACATTAAAGATATATACCGGTGAAATGTCATCTTTCCTACTTAGTCCCCAGGATATATTATTGCGCAGTATACCCGCCATCAACAATCAAACTATTACCAGTCATGAATGAAGAATCATCAGAAGCCATGAATAACACTGCTTTTGCCATTTCTTCTGCCTTACCAAGACGTTTCATCGGGGTTACTTCAGCTAATACTTGCTTGCTTTCTTCCGGAATAATTGGTGTATCAATAAAACCAGGGCATAATGCGTTAATACGAATATTTTGTTCTGCATATTCAAGTGCAAGGGAACGAGTTAAGTTAACCACGCCGCCTTTTGCCGCGTTATAGGCTGCTGAACCTGGTGATCCAACCCAACCGTACATAGATGCCGTATTAACAATCGTACCACCGCCTGTTTTTAGCATTTCACGGATGGATTCACGTGCTACTAAGAAAACGCCATCTAAGTCAACATTTACAGTGTTGCGCCATTCTGAGTACTCTAACTCATGTGAAGGATGAACACGGCCAATACCCGCATTGTTGAAGACCACATCCACTTTGCCGAACGTTTCAACGGTTTGTTTAAAGATATTTGCGACTTCTTCTTCACTCGTAATATTTGCTTTTATAAAAAGAGCCTCAGCATTAAGCGCTTTCAGTTCTGCCTCAAAAGCCTTCCCTTTTTCCTTATTTAAATCAACAAGAACCACTTTGGCCCCTTCTGAAACAAATAAACGCGCTGTTGCTGCTCCAATACCAGATGCTCCACCGGTAATCACAGCTACTTTGTTTTGTAATTTTCCCATCCTAAATCCTCCTCGTATTCAAGAATTCTTTAGCACAAACTAGAGAAAAATAATAGATACATCTATTATCTGTGCTTTATTGTTCACAATTTAATTGTACTATTTTGTTCACAACTAACAATCATTAAGATATCATTAAGTGTCTACTAGTTAGACACTTATGCTAAATCTGTCTATATTGAGGAAGGTTTTTTCATGAATAATGAACAAAATACGCAATCTCAACGACAAAATCGAACAAAAGCGCATTTAAAACATACATTGATTGAACTCATAAAAGAGAAGGGGTACCATTCCGTTACTGTAAAAGACATCGTCAATCACGCCGCTTATAATCGCAGCACCTTTTATGTCCATTACATCGATAAAATGGAATTGGCTGAGGATTTACTTGTTTCCATGCTTCAAGGGTTAGAAGATTCAGTAGGCAAAGCCTATGTACCTGGTCAAAAGGTTTATTCAGCCAAGCTAAATGCACCTTCTTTTAATATCGTTTCTTATATCTATAAAAACCAGAGTTTTTTTACATTAATAAACTACGATGACACGTTACCCGGATTGCATACACGGTTCCCTCAAACAATCTTAAAAATCTATAAAGAACAATTTATTTTCGAAACCATCAACAATATCCCAGTTAATATGGATTATTTTAAACGTTATACAGCCTATGGCTTTTATGGTCTCCTTCATACTTGGATCCAAAATGGCTTCAAAGAAACGCCAGAAGATTTTATCCAAGAAGTCATTGAACTAACGAAAACTCATATTTACTCATTTCAATATATTGGACATAACAAGTAGCTATCTGCACCAGCGTGGAGAAAATCTAGCTAGGGGGGTTTACATTGAAAAAACTCGTATTAGTGACCCGCACTCTGCTAAATTTAATGCAATATTATTTCAAAAAAGTGTCCTTTTTTATTAAAAACCCTGCTGGAGCAAGGTTTTTATTTTTTTCGGTGAGATTGTAATTTACATTCATGTAATTGCTTATTTATCGCTTCTATTACATCAATCATTGCAAAGACGTATCATTCCCCCCAAAAACTTCTCCCTTCCAATAAGAAATTTTCGCAATTTTGTATTGTTGATCAACGCACTAGTGCATTTCATTTCCAAAAATGGAATAAAAATGTTAAATTAATATAGTAATAGAAAAGGAAATATATTCCATAAAAAGGAGAATGACCATGAAGAAAGTTTTAGTAAAAACCTTGCTTTCCGTTACATTAGGGTTCGGAATCGCGGCAGGAGGTGCAGCGCCTAGCCTGGCTGTTGAAAACCAATTAACAAAATCTGAAGGGAAAAACCTGTATGTGATTGCATTTGAAAACGAGCTGCCTAAGGGGTACGAAGAAGTAATCAAAAAAGCAGGAGGCCGAGTGGTAAAAGCACTCCCGGAAGTGGGAGGAATCGAAGCACAGTCCGATGATCCTGCATTTCTAAGTAATCTCAAAAAAGTGCCTTCCATTGAGGTTGCAAGTAAAGAAGTACCACTTGCATTAAACCAGCCGGCTAAGATTCCAACCCTAGCCCAATCGGCAGCCATCAACCAACAAGAAAGTCTATGGGATGCGCAATGGGGCATTCAAAGGGTAACGAATAATGGGAAATCATATGAAATTGAAACCGGCGGATATGAAAATGCAAAAGGAGAAACTATACATAAAGCTGTTGTAGGAGTTATTGATACTGGGATTGACCCAAAACATCCAGATTTACGGAAAAACCTTCTTGGTGGACGGAATTTGGTCCCTGCTGGCATGGATGCAACAGAAACTGGAGACCCATATGATATTGTGGATCGTAATGGCCACGGAACACATGTGTCTGGAATCATTGCGGCAAATGGAAATGTCAAGGGCGTAGGACCAGAGCTGGGAATTCGTACCTATCGTACATTCTATTCGGACCAAGCTCTTACTCTCCCATCCATTATCATTGATGGCATTATCGCAGCTGCGAATGATAAGGTAGACGTCATTAATATGTCTCTAAGACTTTATAATACTTCGAAAACAATCATCGAAGGAGAAACCTATAAAACAACAGCCGATACGTTATTGTGGAAACGCGCGATCCAATACGCTCTGAAGAACGACGTAACCGTAGTAGCGGCGAGTGGAAATGAAAGCTTGGACCTGGATGACAAGAATGAGGTTACTAATTACTTAAACTCCCTTTATGAACCATTCGGAATCTCGCTCAAGGGACCAACAACGGTTGTACCGGCACAAATGCCTGGAGTGATCAATGTATCAGCTTCGAATAAATGGTCCGAACAGGAACTTGCCTTTTTCTCCAATTATGGAAACAGTGCGATTGATGTAGCGGCTCCAGGAGGAGATTTTGGTGCCAAATATGCCGAAACCCTTGATCCAGCCACGGCGGATATTACAAACTTAATCCTTAGCACATGGCCAACCGACTTAGGTACGCCATATACTTATAATGCAGGTACATCGATGGCTGCACCTCAAGTAGCTGGGATTGCGGGTGTTATAAAAGCTGCACACCCTGATTTAAAGCCTTCGCAGGTATCAGCCATCATTAAACAAACAGCGATTGACTTCGGAAAACCTGGCCAAGATGCCTTCTATGGTTCAGGGGAAGCTAACGCTTATCGAGCATTGATGAATATAAAAAAATAGGGAAAGTGGTACGAAAAATACTCAATCCCATAAACAGGGGCATTATTTCCTTAACAAGGAGATGTGCCCGTTTTTTGTATTCGCGTAAAAAATGGCAAGCTTCATAATAGAATAGAAAAAGGCTTCCAATTATAATGATGATTAGGATGCAAGTTATTTTGCAAGAGAGAAGGACATTATATGCTATTTTATGTAATTGCAATCCTGGTTATTGTGATGGACCAGCTTTCTAAATATCTAATTCGGGCCTACATTGATATCAATGAAACTTTTTCATTGTGGGGAATTCAACTCACACATATCGAAAATAGCGGGATGGCAGGAGGTTTATTTCAAGGCCATGCACGGCTCTTCGGAGTTTTGGCTGTGTTTTTCGTGATAGGTGTTTTATATTTTCGCAGAACCGGAGAAATGAAGGGTGCTCTCATAGATTGTAGTTTTGGATTCCTAGTCGGAGGAGCAATTGGAAATGGTATCGATCGATTTTTGTTTGGGCAGGTGACAGATTTTATCATTCGCTCTGGCGGAATTCTTAACTTGGCCGACCATGCTATCGAGATTGGGGGGGTACTGCTTATTATATCTGTGGTCGTTAGATGGTTGAAAAATAAGCACTAGATTCTCCTCTTACAAATGCTTGGCCAAAATAATCCCTTGTATTCCGTCTCTATTTATCATTTGATCCTATACATATGTTTCTTCTAAAATACTGATTATCTGAATATTAAAAAATATCTACTGATATCACATCTGCAATGTGAAGAGCGTTTTCCGAAAAGATGCAATATAGGTCAGTAACACAGTTATGCAGCTTAGTGTTTCGTATAACTAATCCTTCGTATCTCTGGTTCACAAGATTTTTTCGAAACCCCAAATTGGCTTCTTCTTTATTTAACAGGGAAGCATTGTCCCTCCATGTGGGGTTCCTTTTACTGGATTGGAAATAATCACAGTATTGGTCGCGTTCCCTCATAAACAAATCATAGGAATCCTCAGAATCTGATTGGTATTCCTTTAGATTTGGTTCATCCATAAATACTTTGTATATAAATCCTCTGACCGGCATTTCAACTTGCACCACTTTAGGGGTTCCGTCCTCCCAAAATTCCGTCTCTGATTTTTGAATAACGGTCTCAGTTCCAATAGCAAAAGGTTTCGCCGAAGCAATATCCGAAGTAAACCAAAATCCAATCGTGTCGATATCATTATTTAATTTTTGAACAACCCCTTCTTTATTAAAATGGTTAAATTTCTTTATAGAACCATGATATATAATCATTAACATACCCTCCATTATTAAACTGCCCAAATTTGGGATATTCATTTAGATTAATTCGATTGAGTTACATTAACAATCCGAAATCGTTCTAAACTTCCAAAAAAATAAGAACTTAAGAAATGCTTTCTAATTTTTGAACAGCATTAGTTAAATAAACCAATGCAGCATCTAACCTCCAAAAGTGGTATTATTATGGCTAGTGAAATGTATAGGAGAGGATTATCTTGAAAAAGCTTATAAAAGTCGTTGCAGCCATTATTGAAAATGAACAGCAAGAAATTCTATGTGCTCTTAGATCTCCAGAAATGTCGATTCCGAATATGTGGGAGTTTCCTGGAGGTAAAGTTGAGGCAAATGAAGATATTTTCTCTGCACTTGAAAGAGAAATTGATGAAGAACTGGATTGTAAGGTCGAAACATTCAAAGAAGTTTTTAATGACAATACCCACGAGTATGAAACATTTATTATTAATTTGATCTCAATCAAATGTAGAGTAGTTAAAGGAACACCGACGCCAAGTGAGCATTCAAAGTTAATCTGGTTAAAACGAGAAAACTTAGATTCCCTCAAATGGGCACCAGCGGATGTTCCAGCAGTTGAGCAATTGATCCAAGAAAAATAGTCTTCTCGATATGAGAAGACTACACTTTTTTTGTAAATTCAGTATATAAAGGTGCAGGAACTTCATTCTCTAATTCCATGATGACAGTAATTGGCTTATCTCCTTCGAAGGAAATAGAATTCCCTTTCCCAATATAAATATACGGTTCAGTTTTTCCATCGATCTCTCTATATTTACGAATAAATAAGTGGAGATTTACTCGGCGCTGCTTATTAAAGATAATATTCTTACCTCTTTCAGACTGCTGAGTCGTACTATTCACCGACTGCCATTGGAACTCATAGGGGCTAATAAATTTGTCCTTGTAGTTAATACTTTCCTTTACATCCTCTTCTTTATGCAAGTCGATAAAAAGGAAATATTCGTTCCCATTTGCTAGTAACCCGGAGCCCCTGAAAGAACTATGGATTTTCCGATAATTCGATAGTAAAGCAGCGTCTACCATTTGATATTGTTCATATAGTTTAAAGTGAGGAACTCCGTAATACTCCCCTTTAAATTCCTTCTCATAGCGGAAAATTCCGTAGGTGATAATATCTTCAATATACTTCCGGAACTCTTCATTTTCTAAAACCTCTTTAAAAAGAGGAGATTTAACTAGTTTACCATTGCTATAGTGCACTAACTTAGGCTTATTCTTAAGCTGAACACTATCATAGTAATTTTGATTTAAGCTCTCAAAAGCATGCAAAACACTATCATTATCCACATCAGTGATCATCTTTAGAATTTGGTACCTTGCTGTTTCCAGGTCAATTTCCTCGTTCCCTAACAAATACCGAATAATGACAAACTCATATATCCTCTTCAGCGGAAGCTTACTTGATAATTCCTTTAGAATCCCTTCAAAGGACTCGTTCAGTAACAGATTTTTTAAGTGCTCGTCCTTCTCTACTTTGGCCACAAATGATAGATATGTTTTCTCACGATCAATAAATTTCACTGGATCGGGTGCTCCATCGTATTTCAGATAATCCAGCAGTAAATTAGGAATTCGCCCCTGATTAAGCTTCTTAAATTCGAAATACTCTTCCTTCAAATACTTCATTGAATTAAAGTTTTCTTTATCAATCTGAGCCAAAATCCTTTCCTCAGAGATCTTGTCCATTTGAATATGAGTACACCCAGGAATATTGGCAAATCCAGTCGCAACTGCCACTTTTAAACTTTCTTTATCATAGTAGCGACTCCCATTTAACGCCAACGCAATCAGAAATGTTTTATTATGGTTTCCGATAAAATCAAGAACTGTCAGGAACTCCTTATTACCATGCTTTCGTAATCCCCTACCAAGCTGTTGAATAAAAACAATGGGAGAGTTTGTTGGTCTTAACATTAGGACTGTATTAACTGAAGGAATATCGACACCCTCATTAAAGATATCTACGGTAAAAATAAATTCTAACTCATGATTGTCATTCTCTAATCGGTTAATATAGCGTTCACGGGTTTCAGGTGAATCCGCACCATACAGACACACACTTTTATAGCCCCGTTTATTAAATTCACTAGCCATATACTGTGCATGTTCAATGCTGACACAGAAGCCTAGGCCTTTTCTTTTGTCACCATCATGACCATAGAAGTCCATCTTTTCGATGATAAAATCAACCCGTTCATTGACCTTCAGCCTCTTGGTAATTTCGGTGATATCATCAATATCCACATCACTTAAATCGGTGCCTTCGATATCGGTGATGCCAAAATAGTGAAAAGGTATCACCAACTCATCCTCTAATGCTTCGTGCAGCCGTACCTCTAAAGCCACATTATTATCAAACAAATCAAAAACATTGTAACCATCACTACGTTCAGGAGTTGCTGTCATTCCCAAAGTAAACTTTGGCTCAAAATAGTTTAAGACAGTTTGATAAGTCGGACTAGTGGCATGATGGGCCTCATCAATGATTAAATAATCAAACTCTTCTTTTTCAAATTCCTCATAGCATTTTGAGATTGTTTGAATGGTTGCAAATACATAATCTACATGTTTCTGTTTATGATTACCTGTAAGTAATCCAAAGGTAATGCCATCATTAGGAAGAAGGATTTCAAAGGTATCTTTTGCTTTTTTCAGGATCTCTTCTCTATGAACGATGAACAGGAGTTTTCTAGGTTTAAAACTCTTTACGTCAAATGCCGACATATAGGTTTTACCGGTTCCTGTTGCTGCTATGACCAGGGCCTTTTTCTCGCCAAAGTTTCTAAGTCTCTCCAAATTCTCTGTCGCGCGCTTTTGCATCCTATTTGGAACAATATATTGTTTGTTTTCATAAATTATTTGATGAGTTTTTTGCGTTTGCTTAAAGCTCGCCAAAAATTCTTCATATCTATTAATAAAGTCCTGATCAGCATCCTCACTCATATTCCAGAGATAATCGTATTCCTTCAAGACATCTTGAATAAACCGACCATTTTCTTTCGTAATGATCTGGACATTCCATTCAATATTACTTTTTAAAGCACTTTGTGTAATATTAGATGAACCGATAATGACCTTATAGCTATCACGGTATTCAAATATGTATGCCTTGGTATGGAAACCAATTTCCTTATCGGTAACAAACACCTTTAACTCAACGTTATTAAACTCTTTGATTTTCTCTAAAGCCTTAGCTTCTGTGAAGTTTAGATAGGTAGAAGTGATAATCTTACCCTTGATTCCCTTTTTCTCTGCTTCCTTTAACGGATCCAGCAGCAGCTGCAGCCCACTAAAATTAATGAACGCGACACTAAAGTAGAACCCCTCACACTCGTTCATCGACTTCACTAATTCTCTTAATAAATTGCCTTTATCTGAATTAACGATAAGTTTCTTTTCAGTCGCTTCCATTTCAATTTCCCCTGTTTTTTCTGATACTGTTATTTAATGGATATAGCAAAATTGTACAATATAATTGGGGAAATAAAAAGATCCTCTATTTTTCTTGGAATAGAGGATCTTTATAATGTGTTTTTATAATATTGGTTGTTTCAGTAACCACGATATTTACTTACATTTGTTTACGCACTCCACATGGCTTGAGTGTTGGTCGGAGACATAATGATGTAGTGGTGTTTACCTTTTTAAATTCCCATAAAAATTCTACAATAATTGCGCCCGATTATTGAAGATCGATAAAAATCCTATTACATGTATTATGTAAAATTTATCCTATCGATTTACCACAATGTTTACAGTATAGAGCATCTGCCGTATTTTCATCTTCGCAATAAGGGTAAATCTGCACTATCTATTCTCCACACTGACTATAAAACTTTTCATGAATTGGGTTTGGTTTTTTTTATAAGTTGTTACTTTATAGTAACCATAACTCTTTTGAAAATAAAACCATTACAGTATCAACTATATTTTTCCAGACTAGCCTTTAGGCATAATAGAATAATTTTAATATCTTCAATTTTCACCAATGTTATTTATTACAGGTACTGAATGAAAATCTAAGTCTTGAAAAGTTTTGTTATAACGCCCTTCATCTGTTTCTAAAATAAATGCTCCATACTTTAAATCAGTTGCAAACTCTTCGAACCTATCTTGATTGATTTCAATTCCCCTCAAATAATGGAAGCGCATACTTTCAGAAAACATCTTTCCTAACCAAGGATTTAATATAAAGTTTTCTTCTCCATTTTCTTTAATTTCAAACAAACCGATTATATGATGAGGCATTATTCCATCTAATAACATAATTTCATTGTGAACATTCTCATGCCAGGTCACCCCTAACTCTTCTAATTCCATATTTAATTCATCAGTTAATTTTCCAAAACTCATACTTTCAAGTGGAACATAACCTAAAATAATAAATCCATCGTTTCTTGGGATGCCATCTCTTAATGCATTGGTTGCAAAATTCTTTGCTGTTTCTTTTTTTCGAAAACCATGTGAAAATGAAAGTAATGGACTAGAAATCTTCCCTGACCATTTCCGACCTATATTATGTAGGAAAGCAGTTAAAAAAATCTTATTATATTGTAATTGAGCCAATGGGATATCTTCAGAAAAATCTATAAACCTAGAACTTATTGTTCCCCTTGCCCCAATTTCTTTCAATATTTTATTAGCTTCTTCAAAAAGATCTATTATTTCTTGAATTAATATCCTTCTGTCGTACATATCGTAATTATATAAATTCCGTCTATCCCTTAATTGTTCCTCTAAATAATGTGCACCTTTTTGCCCTACTATAAAAAACTTATTTAATTCATAATTTAAAAAATAATCATGTTCCTCACGATTAAAGTTGTTATTATTATCTCTAATTGAAAAACCACGAGTTATAACTTTAATTTTACATTGAGTTTCTAATGTATTTAATCTTTTTATTAAGTTAATCAAATGCTTTGATTTGCAAAAATTAATACTATCTAGTTGATAGGTTTCTCCTTCTGGTTCAAAGCTAAAAACATCTTGTACATTTTTTAATAAAGCCTCATTTTTCACCCAAGTTCTCCTTATAATCAATTGAAATTATTAAAAACATTAATTTATAACCCAACACCTAAGACTGGATGTTGGGTGACAGTTTACTAAATTTCTAAATTACTCCTAAAGTAGCACTTCTTATTTATCTAGAGTTTTTGATGATATTTATTAGATGATTAGCGAATTCTTCAGTTAATCTAATTTTGTCTGCTCCAAAGTTTAATGCTCCTAGAGATTTTCCCCCAACAAATGTAATTGGTTCAGGAGAATCATATGTAGCTTGGATGCTTGAGATTGTATTATTGAAGAAATTCCATCTTTGACTGTAATCAATAGAAAGATTCTTAGCTTTAACTTCCCATGGCCATCGTTCAGCATCTTCCAAGAAGACGGGTTCATCAATTACCTCATAATAACCCAACAATTTGGTTGTACCAACAGCATAACAGATCAATATGTCACCAACTCTTACCGCAGAAGGTTTTCTTTTAGAAAAATGGAGCTTTTCAATATTATTACTTAAACTTCTATTCGTGGAGAAAGGTCTATCTGACCAACCCACTGGTTTAATAAAATACCTTATGTCTGATTTATGTATTTTAGCTCTTTTCTTGATTAAATCACTAACTTTTAAATCAATTTTGGGTTTCTTTGTTTCTCCTGAACTATCAGTATAACTATCTATTCTCGAAATAATATTTGTAATTTCATCATTAGTAAGCGCATGACTACTAACGTTAGACAAATCATCAATAATTTTTCTAATTTGGTTGGAGTCATCTATTTGAATACCCCATTCATGATTAAAGCCTAAACCCGCTTCAGTAAAATTAGCAGATGTGATTATTGCCTTATAGGGTACATTATCTTTGGAAGATATATATATTTTCCCATGTAATTTATTATCAATGAATATCTTATAATCAATAGAATGAGTTAAACAATTAAAACAAAATGAATGCAATGAATTTGATTTTTTTATTAAGTCAAGATTATCGTCTTTTAATGTAGTTACTAATGAAATCTTTTTTATACCCATATCTTTTATTTCATCAAAAAAGATATCAAATGATTCCATTAAAAATGGGCTAATAATATGCAGTTCATCAGCATCCACTAATAAGTACTTGATGTAATTAAAATGGTTCGAATATAAATTGTTTATAATTTCCATTAGAACTCTTCCCTTTGATTTTGATTATTTTACCCTAATTCACCAGTCATTCTTTCTAATTCTCTTGTCCATAAGAATGGCGAATATATATGAAGGCGCTTGCAGATTTTGTAAAGGTACAGTGTTCTCAAAAGGTACATGTACTAATGCTTGCTCAATTATACCTTTTGAGATAATTCGATTTGTTCTACTTAAATGTAATTGATTACTTTTAATTGTATAATAGAACTCCCCACCCTTTATCTGTTTGAAAGTCTCTCCTTCACAAGATCTAATTCGCTCCCATATCTCTTCTATCATATATTTTATCTCCTTATCTTGAGTAAAGATAAATTAATTTATTCAACGGTGTCTTTGAATTATTTCCAAAACTATTTTTGTATTTTCCAGGAGCTACTGAAAATTCCTCTCTGAAAGAATTTGTTTTTAGTACTCCTTTCTTATAGTTCTATTACTCAAATTTGCTCCTAATTTTAGGTTATGATAGGGTTCACCGTAGTGTATCTAAATGAGGTTTCCCGATTAATTTTCCTTACCAAAATATGCTTCCAACAAACCTTGACCATCAAAACGATAATTTTCATTTAAATCCTTTACTAAACTGTTTAAGGCGTTACCGAAATCAGATTCTTTTTGACCAGTTAGTATAAACAGATTCCAGTTTTCATTACCCTTACCTTCCTGTATTAGCTGTTCAAGATGCCGTCTTTCATATGGTTTAAAACCAAATCTACCACTAGGATAATAACCACCCTTCCCGTGGTAGCGATACTTTATACATCGTATAAATTCAAAGAAATCATAATAAATCTCAAATTCGATTTTATCGAATATTAATTGAGTTGCTACTAGAACATTTTCAAGATATTGATTCATGAATTCTTCCATAGGTAAATGAAAATTTGTTGGGGAGTACAAAAAGTTAAATAACTCTCCAAGTCCTCTATAGGGAGAAGAAAAGGTCATAAAATCTAACCGATTGTGAATTCTATCTCTTGCCTTTGGCTTAACAAAAACCTTGTTCAATAGCTCATAATTCTGACTTTTAACTAAAGCTATGCCAATACTATACAAGATTATTTGTAAGGGTAATTGTTGCAAATTCAATAGCCTAATCTGCCCATCATGCTTAAAAGATGTTAATCTCTCAATTGTTTCAATTATAAGCTGTTCTTGTTTATTTGTTTTAACATCATAAGACAAGAGAAATAACAATACAGATAATGGTTTGACTTTCTCATTAAGTTCTTCCACATACTGACGAACAATCTCCTTAGATACATGTTGATGGTAATTGATATTGTTAAAATAATCCAATATATTCTTGGTTTCATGGCCTATTAACTGTGATATTTCCATATCTTGTTGGTTTAATAAGTACTTTTGTAAACTTTTAATTTTAACTTGAAGTGATTCGGGATTTACTCTTTTTACTTTATTAATACTTTCCACATTTTCCAAAAGCGAGTTAAAGAAATGGTCAGCACCTTCACTATCTATAATAATACTAGCATCTCTAAAGTTTACTAACTCTCTCGCTTTCTCATTAATTTCAGTTGAAAAAGCGTGCCAATACCATGAATATCTACGACCCTTTACACTCTTAATTGTATCTCTTAAAGCAGTATCCCACTCCGCTGACCATCCTGAAATTATTAATCCATACTCATCAAATATTTTTTCTAAAATATCTGTTAAAGGCTCTGAATAACTCTCTAATTCATCTGTTATATTTTTAAACCTTGTATCTCTATAGTCACCATGTATTTTTAAAACTGTACAATCAGCATGAGCTAAAGGTTTCATTCCTTCAATATCTGAGTCATGATAAAGCGTTTGATATTGTACGTTCAATCCATCTAAAGCCTGTTCAAGTAAACGGTCAAAGTTTGTTGTTACAACTACCTTTATGTAGCCCTGCTTTACTAATTCTGCTATTGCACGATGTGCTACAGTTGGGAGCTTTCTATTATGCACTAAGTCTTCTTCAGTTGGTTCAAAAAATTCCTTTAATAAACCGTTACGTTCTGAAGAAGTTCTTGCCAACATACCTATTACCTCATCATAAAGCGGTGCTTTTCCAAATTTCTCTTCATACCATTTAATTTCATCTTGATCATCTGCTCCATTTAATAGCATAATTCTCCTGCATAATTCTTTTAACACACCCCACCCTGTAGGAATACCTGCAGAATAAGAGATACCTGAACCAAGCAATAAAGCATATACACCTTTATTTGCCTCAACTGAAAAAGATAATGACATCAATTTTTCATCTATCATAACTTCCCCCTAATGTTTTTAAAGTTTGTTTGTTTGGTCTTTTAAAAAAAACTATCAAATCTCACTTACTATCTCCGGGATGTAACTATGCAAGGTTTATACTATTTCTGGAAAAAATGCTTTTTGTATATCACTTCCAAGCGGATAAAATTGCGCTACACCATTTTCATCGAAGCCATGTGATACACATTTAACAATGATATCTTCACTACCAGATTGCTTTTGACATATTAATGCCCCCTCTCTAGCTACTTCTGGTCTAAAACAAACATTATAACTATTCTTATCTTTAATTGATGGAAAAACCCAGGCATCTTGTATGTCTCTAGGAGGCAAGTCAAAAAATGATTTTGCTATAAACTCAGAGACGATATATAAATATTCATTGCCAATTCCTACATCTCTACTAAACTCGTCCTTTAGGAAATTCACTATTGATTCCCATGATTTCGTAATCATATTCTTGTCCAATAGAATTTACTTTTACTATATCTTTTGATACATAAGTAATAAGGGCATAATATGAATCATCAGGAATCTTAATTTCCTTTAACGTTACCGCAGGGTTCTCTGGTGTAGTATAAAGCAATGATTCATAAGGTTTATTTAATCTTCCATACTTTTTAATATATTTACTAGGACAATTCCAAAAATCTGATTCTACTTTTAATTATTATTAGGGATTATTGCTCCATCTAAAATCCTTGTCCGAAAAAATTTTGTTCCTTTAGGGTAATTTTTTAAACTAGTGAAGTAATAAAACTTTCCTTCAAAAGTTAATACATGAAATATTTCATTATAAATGGCTTCTTTAGTCATTACAGACAAATTTAGATTTCTAAATCTTCTTATCTTCTGTAACAATTCTCTTGGGTCAATCTTTTCTAAAAACTCTATATGCACTTTATTCATATGTTCTGGAAACATTCATGTCACCCTTTTTTATATGATGTATTACTCGTTAAGAGAAAATTGTAAACAGGGCAGCCAGTACTTTTACTTTCAACTAAATAGTAGTTTTAACGATTATTAACATAGTAAAAATTTTCCTTACCCACAAAATTAGTATACCTTTTTCAAAAAATCAGATGTATAAAAATGATTCTTTTTATATAAAAAACCTCATTTACTTATGGTAAGGTTCACCGCGCTTAAAGTTAAACAATTATTTTCTCAATTGGATTCATATACAGAACAATACAATATAAAAAAAAGACCACCTAATGAAATGGTCTACTGAAAAGATTAACTATTTTTGCTCATTTCTCAATTCGATTTTAGCAACAGCTTCACAATGGCTTGAGTAGTGATGGCAGATATATAATGGTGTAGTGGTGTTTATCTTATTTAATTTAATTCTTATTTTTTTTAACTGTAATTCACTTTTCACCAGAATATTAATTTGAAATCTAAGTTCTTTTGAAGTGTTACTTACTTGCAATAATGCTCTCTAATAAACTGTTCTTTTTACAGATTTCCATTAAATGTTCCCTGTCAATAATAATAGTATTGTCTCTTCTGGATTTAATTGGTTGTTCTATTATCCCATTTGTAATAAGGATATCTGCTATTGACATATCGTAACTATAAAATTTGTTTGTTTTATTAACTGAAGAAACTTTTTTTATTTGAACCTTATATGATTTATTATTTTTTGAAATCTCAAAATCATATCCTTTGTCATAATTATTTTTTAAGTTGTTTACGGAGTAACCATTCTCAACAAATAGAAATTCAATATATTTTTCAAAAGAAATAATATTCATATCATCAATATCAGATATTCTAGTCTTCTTTTGAAAATGGTGTATTTCAATATCTTCACTAAAATTGTCACTGGATATTTCCCCTACACAAATACCATCTCTATAAACATAAAAGAAATCCTGTTCATTTGGGTAGTGTTCAAAGTCAGAATGATACTCCTGAAAGTTATAAAACCCCTCATATGATAATAAATTTTGATCAATCCCTAAGAAAATAAGTTTCTCATCATTTATTCTTTCTAAGGTTCCCTTATATATCCTACCATCTATACTATACTCTCTATAATCTTTCTTAATTTTTCTGTATAGACTTTCTTTTTTATTTAAGATATTAACATCCTCGGTTTCTTCAAGTCTATTTTTCATAAATGAAAAATATTTACTTAATTCACTTTGACCAATAAAACTAAAGACTGCAGAATAATGCTTTGCCTTCTGAATTTTTATTATCAATTCTTTATTCTTTTCATTAGGCTGACTAGGAGGATCGATAAACTCATTTGTGGAAATCGAGTCTTGATTTAATAGAGTTAATGAAACGGTATGTATGTCTGATGAAATAGATCTCTTTTGGATTTGTGCATTACTTAATTGGCCTCTTAAGTTGTTATAATTTGTATAGCCCTTAGATTCAACCACTAACTCTTCTCCATAACTAGTCATGCATTTTATATCAGGTCTTTTCCCATGTTCTGTAATCCTATGTAATGTTGTTAAATCAATATTATAAAGATAATCTGCCACTAGAACCGCTATCCCAACACCAAAATCTTCAGATATTTTCCCTAATGTTTCTGACCCTAATAAATTTCGAATTCTATCAATTTCTACTTTAAAATCATTATCGTCCTTAATTTTTTCAATCAAATCTTCTTTATCAGTAAATTTTTGTCTGTTAGAAGGATTAAACCTTCTAGATTGAATTGAACCGATGGCATATATTAATTTAAATTGATTTATTTGTATCGTGAATTCACTATTAGTTAGCAAATCCACAGGATACCTAACTCTAGTAGGATTAATCAAGTTAGTATCAACTTTCACCAAAATATTATAATTTTTAACTCTAGACATTGTTAAAGTCCTACTCATACTACACAACCTTGTATGTTATATTCTTCATACTTTTTTATTAATTACATGAACATAATACCAATCAACACTAAAACAAAAACTTCCTATATAACATATATTTAAATTTAGTTATGATTATAGTTAAACCGTAATTGATTGTTTTAAATCAATAACATCTTTATCGCACTCGTCAATAATAAAATGAGGAACAATCTGATATATACAAGGATTCAGCTGATACATATAATCATTCTCTAAGTGATATGTCTCATTTACAAATTTTCTTATAATATCATTCTTACTATTTCCTATATTTATGATTCTATATATCTGCAATTTCTCATAGTTGTTCGAAGACTTTTCATAAAGTCTAATTAAGTTATGAACATCTGCTACCGTATTATAATAAATTTCATAATTAAAATTAGGAATATATTCGGATATTATAGATGTAGCAATATCTATTTCCTCTTGAGTCATAGGTCTAGATATACCATTGGCAATAAATTCAGGTATTTCCCTTTTCTTGAATAAATTGGATAGTAAGTGATATGGCTCAGCTTTATCTTCGTTCACTTCAAATAACCTTCTTAAATAAATTAATTTATTTATATCTTCATCAAGTGAAAATATATTTTCTTTAACTATTTCCAAAAATGTTTTAACATCTTTTTTCTCAATAAACTTTTCTGTTAAGATTCCGTTTACGTTTTCTAAAAAAGCCGCTTTGGGTACGGGTTGAAATTTATGCGGTAGATGGTAGATCATATCGACAATTGGATCAAAATCATGTGTTAACATTAATACTGTTTTTCCCCTAAGACTTTTTTCCCCTCTAAACAACATATCAATTATTGCGTATTTTTTGTTCTTATCAAAAGAAGATATAGGATCATCCAATATAATTAAATCAGGATTATTCTTAATCACTTCAAACATAAATAACACAAGTGCAAAAGCGTTTCTTTCCCCATAACTTAGATGAAGTTTTACATTTGAAATATGGTCTTCTACAAAGTCATTATGTTTTAATTTTAGCTTATAGTTTCCTTCGTTATCTTCCTCTAAGTTTACCTGATAGTTATAACCTGCATATTGTAAAAAACTATTTATCTCATCATTGTAATCTTTTATTGTTTTCTCAATGTGTCTTTTCTGCTTATTGATTTCACCTTGTAAGTGACCTGCTTGTTCTAGAATACTATCTAACAATTCATTTATATTATTTACTTTCTCAGAAGTTGCAGTTGAATTAAGATGAGCAATATACTCAATATCAATCTTATAACCCTCTACAACCTCTTTAACTCTGCTAAAATCTTTTAAAGTGTGAAAACCTAATGTTCTTATCTTTGCTAACTTGTTATAAAGTATATTAATGTGATCTCTAACTTCTAATAGATATCTCTCATGTTCTTCTTTTAGCCCGTCAACGCTTTGTGAAATAGCAAGTATTTTATTGTAGGTATCTTCCGTAAAATATGAACTTAATCGGTGTATAATATCTATCACCTTATTTAGATGTTCAATTAGCTTAGAATCATATTCTTTCTTAACAGCTAATATAGTTTCCTTTTTTTCTTCTATACCAGTATTGGTACAAAAAGGACAAATACTCGATATCTCTAAATATTCATTACCGCTCATCTGCCACTTTAACCATTTTACATTTTGCTTATTTTGTAAGAAATCTTTGTAAACAGTTAATCCTTCTGGTATATTTTGAATTTTATTACCTGCTCCAATACCTTTAAAAATACTACTTGATTTAGCTAGTCCCTTTGAGTTTCCAAAACAATTACTTAGTTCTAGTAAGTCACTCATTAGATTATCAATTTCATCGTTGCCTACAAAAATATCCCCAATCACTTTTATGTATTCATTAATTTTTTGCATGCCCTCGTCGTATTTTTCATCATGAATAAAAACTTCGAAACTATCTTTCAAGAGTTCATCCTGTAGAAAGACATATTGGTCTATATAGCTCTCGTTAAAAATTGAAATACTACTTATAGAATCTAGTCCTTCAATTATTGGGTTATTTGTTTCCTTATCTCCTCTATACTTAAATGGTTTAAGATTTAGAAGATGATTTGTTGAGTTTAATCTATCGATAATGTTTGACTCCATTGCTTTAGAAATTGTAGATTTACCTGTTCCATTAATTGCATATTTAATGTTGAGACTATTTTCTATAATTGTAATAGTCCCAGTCTCAATACTATTACAATTGCTTAATTTAATATCCATGTTATTCCTCCCAAAATTATGCCAATTTTGAAGTTCCTTTATTTTTAATTGTATATTTTTCCCACGTATACTTCTACAAATTTTGCTAATATATTACACAATTTAATTTATTATTTAGGAGACTATGGTTTTAAATAAAATTAACAACCCTTATCAGAAGCTTTATTTAGTTCACTTATGTTCAGAACAATTCTATAACTTTTTAATGTATTAAAATCCTCCAAATAAAAAGCCCAAGACGAATTATTTTCTACAATTTATGTTAGGGTTGGTTTTTGTTTGTACAACATTCATAACTATTTAAGCGACTAAACAGTATAATTAAAATGGAATAATTTTACTTGAAGGGAGACTTTATATGCCTACGACAAACTCCTCCTTTGTTAGTCCTGATGTATTAATCATGAATCCTAACGAGGTTAACAAATCCATCATAGATTTTTTAGAACAAAAAGGTTTTTTAATAACTACAGGAGCATCACATTCTGAGGTTGATATTAGAGCAGTAAAGAATAATGTGGAACTTATAATTGAATCTAGAGGAAATCAGGCCTATAAGAATTCTGGTACGGATATAGGTTTTTGACGGTTCACAGCTCGACATTCAATTGTCAGAACAACTAACCCAAGTGATAAGATTTCAACAATCCTTATCACCTAGACATACCCCTATCTATATTGTGGCTTTTCCTGACATCACAAGAATAAAAGAAAGAGTTTCTATAATTTCAAAAGGTCTTGATAAACTTGAAATTTTAAGATTATGGGTGAGCGATCTCAATGAGATAAAAGTTGAAGGCCCAGAAAAGCTAATAACTATATGGGAAAGGTTAATTTTATAAATTACTCTATAATTTGAACTGGCCAAAGAGACAATCCTTCATATCTAGAATTGTCTCTTTTTATATATATTAAATATCAATTTCAAGACCGAAAAACTCAGAAACTTTATCAATCGTATATTGGCTTTTAACTTGTAAGCACTATTCTGGTTTGCTTTTAAGTCTTTTACCCAGTATGCCTAACGGGTTCCGTTTCCAATAACAAAACGTGAATTTACAGCTAAAAATGTACAATAAAATGTATATAAATTTGCACCGTATTTGTGGTGCTTTTTGTTTAATAAAATAGCCTAGTTCCGTATGAACTAAGCTACGAAGTGGTCTGGCACTCTAGGAAGCAGACCACTTTGGAAGGAAAGAGAAGGATATAAAAACATTGCATATATAGAGAACTCAGAAAATAAGACTCGCTACTATTTTTGTGAAGATATGATTCATTTACCAATCACCTTCAGGGGCTTAATTAAATTATTCTCCCTTTCGCACATTGATTCAAGCGGGTACTCTAAATAACACTCGTCCGAGCACATAAATTCATGTGTCCTCCCCCAACAAATTGCTCTCATCCAACATTTACTTTAGTATGTGCTGTGAACGATAGATACCTGGGGTTGTTCCGGTATTTTTCTTGAATACTTGATTAAAGTATTTTTGATTTTCGTAGCCTACCTGTTTACAAATCTCGGATACTTTTAAATTGGTGGTTCTTAACAGTTTTTTGGCATTATTTAATCTGACCTTTGTAATATATTCAAAGAGGGTGCTGCCAACTGCCTTAGAAAACAAGTTACAAAGGTAGGCAGGGTTCTTATGGAATAGCTTGCCTAAATCATCTAAAACAATTGGTTCTTTATAATTAGCATTAATGAAACTTTTTAAATCGATGATTAATTTTTCATTATATGACACGTGATTTTCATTTAAATTAGCAGTGGATTGCCCAATAAATTGTTCTAGCCAAACTCTGATTTCTTCAAAAGACTGCAGTTGATTTAATTCTTGGTAAACTAAATATCGTTCGCCGCCGCTTTTATTTATTTCATATTCACTTTCGATATATTCCAAGAAATGATTAACGATTTTAAAAGAGACGTATTTTGTTTTTTCTGGGGGGAGGCTGCTCTTTTGGCAATCGAGAAAAACTTTGTCCATGAAAAGATTCATGTTGCTAAGAAGGTCTGGGCCTTTTCCATTAAAAAATGTATCAATTTTTTCAATAATACGATTACCAAAGGAATGATTGAACGTTTCTAATTCTTTATAATAGGTTATTAACTGGTTTGAAAAAACACCATTTTTCAACGCTTCTTTTGCTTCACTATAGGCTTTCTTTATGTCCGAAATAGTTACATAGATATTACTTACTCCAACCATCGGTCTTATGTTCATATCATGTAAGAGCAATGACACAAGATCCTGAACCAAGTCATTCCCGAGCGCTGAACCAGCGTTTGAAATCATGATGACGATTTCACTATCAATCGTAAAGACAAAGTTCTGTATCTTCCTGTTTTCCAATAGGCTTTTTAAACACTCTAAGGAAGCTTGAATTTTTTCAGTGGCATTTGAATCATCCCAGTCAAACCCCTTCAATCCGATGTTTAAAAAAGAAAAACTTTGTAGCTTTTGGTCCTTTTCCGGCACAACAAATCTTTGTCCTAAAATGTAATCAAGGACACGCTTTTCTTCTAAAGCCATTTGATATTCATGAATCCGCTCAGTTGCTTGTTTTTCATTTTTTATTTTTTCTAGTTTTAAAATGGCATTTTTAATAGAATGAACAATTTCTTCTACTTCAATAGGTTTAACTAGATAGTCGATTGCCTCGAGTTTAATAGCCCTTTTGGCGTAATCAAACTTTGAATAACCGCTTATAACGATAAAAACAGTATCAAGATTAAGAGCCTTTGTTTCTTGAATTAAATCCAATCCATTTAATTTAGGCATTCTTATATCTACTAATACAATGTCAGGCTTTTTATTCATGATTTCTTTAAGTGCTTCTTCTCCATCTGAAGCAGATCCTACTAGTTCAATCTGATGCTCCTGCCAGTTAACTGCTGATTTTAAGCCTTCAATTACAATTTTTTCATCATCAACAATTAAAAGTTTATACATAATAGAAAACTCCTTAAAAATTGTCATGGATGATTTCGTCATTCTTTAGGCCAACCTTAAGATAAACAGTAGTTCCCTTTCCTATTTCACTTTCAATCTTTAATCCATACTCTTTTCCATAATAAATCTTCAATCGTTCATTAATATTTTTTAAAGCATAACCATTTTTGTTCATATCTACTGCATTCATGTCAAATCCCTTTCCTGTATCACGAATAATGAAAAGTAAACCTTTCTCGACCTTTGTGCCTTCAATCATAATAGTACCGCTTTCCTGCTGTTCCAACCCATGGTAAACAGCGTTTTCTACAATTGGCTGTAACAGCAATTTAATGATACTTTCTTCCATGATTTCAGGTTCAATCGTAAATGAGTAGTGGATTTTATGGTCAAAACGAATATTTTGGATATCCAGATAACTTTTAACTTGTTCAATTTCATTCTTTACAGAGGTAATATGATTTCCATCATTTAAGGTAAGTTTAAAAATTTTTGACAAGTTAATCGCAATTTTTGCTATTTGTTTCGCTTTTGCCTTCTCTGCCATCCAATAAACGGTGTTCAACGTATTATATAAAAAATGCGGATTAATGTGGCTTTGCAAGGCTAATAGTTCTGCTTCCTTTTCCTTGATCTGTGATTTATATAACCTTTTTGTTAAATCATTATTCCAATTATAAAGGTGAACAATCTGTTTTCCAATCTCTCCAAGTTCATCCTCATTATTAAAATCAATATCCACTATTTTCTCACGTTTTTCCATTTTTTCTGTAACCATGCGCAGCAAACTTAACTGGTTTGTTATTCTCCTCGTTATAAATAAAGCAAAAATTAAGGAGATGATTAACGCAGTGACTAATAGTGAAATTGTTACCAATCGAAGCTGGTTAACCTCGCGAACAATATTTTCATAGGGGATCATACTGACGATATCCCAATTTGTTTTCTTGTTGGTATGAACATTAAGGAAATATCGTGTTCCATTGATCACTTTTTTACTTGTTCCGCTTTTCTTACGACTTTGAATGATTTCTGCTATCTGAGAGGAAGAGAAACGATTGCTGCTTGAAAACAGAATTTTATCATCATCCAATATTAAAATATCGCCTGGTGGATTACTATTCTTAAACATATTTTCAAAATAAGAACGCTCCAGTTCGATCAGGACAATGCCATTTTGTTTCTTCGTTCCAAGATCTCGAATATTTCTTCCATAAAGTAAAGATTGATTACTATCTTTCACCAGTTCTAAATTACTGCCATTTAGCCATTCACCCTGCCACTGACTATGGAGTAACCGCGGATAGATATTGGACTTTTTTATCGCTTGATAGATGTCATTTTTCAAATTCCGTTCCCCGCGGTTTACTTTCAAAAAGCCGTGGTTTTCATTCCCAACGTAAATCGCATTGATATAGGGGTTATTTACCACTGTAATATTATTCAAGTTTTCTAGAGATGACGTTTCTAATCTGTATAACTTTGCATCTGTTTTTTTATAGGTTAAATAAGATTGTATTTCATTTGAAAGAAAGATGTCATTCGATAAATTCTCTACATTGCTTGCAAAAGCATTAATATTCCAATCGACAATCGTTAAAAAGTTATCAATCGTGGTAGACACTTTATTTTCTATTACTTTACTAAAATAAATGAACGTTAAAGGACCAATAACAAGTAAAGGGATTAGGGCTGAAAACAGTGCTAATAAGATAATCTTCCGCTTAATGGGAGATTCGATGAGTCTCATTAGTTTAGCCATTATGTTTCTCCAGTTTATAATTTTTGTCCATATTTCTTCTATCAATGTAAATTCCTCTTTTTCAACATTATACGCTATCACTGTTTCTTTTTTGGCTGATTTCAACACTTTTATCCCAAATTCCTTTGCTCCTTCAAACGTTGAATATATTATTTATGCTCCTGGCATTGGAGTGGCTCTGAATGCATTTACAGTTTTGTCCATAACAACCTGTGCATCACTTCCCGAATCAAGAATCGTATTTTGAAGCGATTCTTTTTCTACCAATACGGTTGTTACGGAAAGCGGCTCTGATGCTTCGGTAGTCAACAAAGCTTCTACTTGCGCTGAGAAACAAGAATCACTTGTCTTAGCATGAACCTCCGTGGCAACAACATGATTATTAGAAATATAATTTCCATTACCTGAAACAATACGGATGATTACAGGTGTTGCACCTACCGGCTTAATGTTCTGAGTATTAATCACTTCAGAAAAGTGATTAGCAATGACAGAATTATTATTGCCACTGATATAGAGGAGACCATACAAGTCATCTAACCCATTGTCTATTCCCAGAAAAGGAGTCCAAGGTTCATGGTCACGTAAAAAGTGATTGGAAGAAACCAAGTTTTCCGAACAATTTTCCCTGAATACCACCATTCCTGGATAGAATGAATGAAGTCTATTATTTGTGATACTAGAACGTGTCACACCATCAAAATAGATACTGCTCGCACCTCGTGGAAAAACATTATTTGCTGTAATCAAAAGTCCACCAAAATTTTGAGCGTAAATAGAATATCCTTTAAAACCGGCTCCTATCAGGTTATCGGTTATTTTTGAAGCCTGTCCCCAACCTCGCAGTTCTATACAGTTACCACATTCAGCTATGAAATTATCATGTATAGTCAGTGCATCTGCATGATAAATAGTAATTCCATGCTCTAAATACACAAACCCCATGCCTGTGATCCGAAATGAGTCACAAGCATTTGCCACATAAATACCCGTTTTCCCGTTAGTGTATGTGTTTTCCGGATTTGTTTCTCCTGCACCATCTTCAATAAAATGCAAACCATCAATACAAAAGTCAGAAAACTCTACCGAACTTATTCGGGGACTTCCACTTCGTTCAACATAAAATGCAGCTCCTTTATATTCCTCGTCATTTACTTCTAGGGGAATATCTACGAGTATGCGACTCCCTCCCGGCCACAATTCATGCAAATCCGCCCATTCATTCTCAGAAGTATTAAAACGAATACTCGAAGATGTAAACCCGTGTCCAGAACCCATAATTTTAAGATAACTGATGTCTATAACTACTTGACTGCCAAGATGATAATCTCCCGGTGGAATATAGATAACCGCACCCGGCTTTCCGCCTTTATTCACATCAGTGTCCGTTTGCCTGCTTTTAATATCTGCTATAATGCTATTGATTACCTCACCAATATCCTCATACGGATTACCGACAGGCCACTCTGTTACGTCGTAATAATTTTTACTAGCCATGAATAAATTCTCCTATCAATTTAGTGTGTTTGTTCCTAATTGGACACATTACTTTAACCGATAGATATCCAGAGAGAGTAGTTTTACATTTCCGCCTTTAGAAAACAACTCAATACCCTTACTAGATGAGTCTGGAAATATCAGACTGGTTATGGTAATTTCTCCATTATTTGCAAAAACCTCAATAGAAGAACGATCCACAAAGACATGGAATTTTATCCGATGGTTTAGAGCTTTTACCGCTGCACGATCGATAGATGAAAAGAATCCATTAAAAGAGGTTTCACCCGAGTTTCTTCGATCAATGTACATTTCCTCTTTTTCAACATTATATCCTATCTCTGTTTCTTTTTTATCTGACTTAAACACTTTGATACCAAAATCCTTTTCACCCTCAAACTCAAACTCAGCAATAATTTCGCAAGTGGTTCCTTGAAGGTTCGCTAGGAGATCTTTATCTGGTGCCAGCAATTGATTCTTAATGTGGATATGTTCATCACGGAGATTTTCCAACTCTTTTATTGGCTTTTGGATCAATAGGTCCTTAGATGTCAGAAATAGTTCACGTGGGAGCGTCATAGCACCTCTCCACCCTTGAGTCGGGGTTTCGTTTGCATATTTCCAATTGCTCATCCAGCCTATATAAATCCTTCTGCCATCTGCCATGTTTGACCAGGTAACTCCAGCGTAATTATCCTTACCGTTGTCAAGCCATTTTACTTTGTGATCCGATTCATAATTTGTAAAGCTATGGCCATCAAAATCTCCAACAAAATATTGTGTCCTGGAACCATAAAGGCTATCGCCGTGACTTACGAGAAGGACCCATTTCGTTTGTTCTGGATGACCTTCAACCGGGAGTTTAAATAAGTCAGGACATTCCCAAACCCCAAACTTTTCTCCTGAGTGTCCTTCAAACGAACTTTCAAAGTGCCACTCCTTTAAATTAGGAGAACTGTAAATTTCTATGCAATCCCCAGCTGCCAAAACCATAATCCATTTATTTGTTTGTTCATGCCAGAAAACCTTTGGGTCACGGAAATCAAATTTTTCCTCATTCACTAAAACTGGATTATGACGATATTTTATCCAGGTCCTGCCATTGTCAAGACTGTAGGCGAGGCTTTGCCGCTGCCTGGGTTTCTCTGAGTCTTGATCCGTATCGTGATGGGTAAAAATAGCTACTAATCCGGATTTTCCATTAAAGAAACCCGAAGTATCCTTCAAATCTACAACAGCACTTCCGGAAAAAATCATACCATTTTCATCAGGATCTAAAGCAATCCCCAAACGCTCCCAATGAACCAAGTCCTTACTAACGGCGTGCCCCCAATGCATCGGGCCCCATTTGGTACCAAAAGGATGGTATTGATAGAACAAATGATATTCATCTTGATAAAAAACCAATCCGTTCGGATCATTCATCCAGTTATTTTTTGGAGTAAAATGATACGCTGGACGGTATTCTTCTTTGCAGGTTTCGGGCTTATACATCAACATTTTCATTACTCCCTTCCCGGTTCAATAGTTCCTCCACTTCTTCCAGTGCAGGCATGCTGGGAATACCCCCCTTTTTCGTGCAAGATAGGGCAGCAACGGTATTCGCAAACCTAGCCATTTCAACCACTTCGCTTAACTTCAACTGGGAAGGATGAACGTTGTACTCTAGTAATTTATAAAGAATCCCTCCTAAGAAGGCATCACCTGCTCCAGTCGTATCAACTGCTTTGACGTTAAAACCGCTAATTTTTCCAAAATCTTTCCCTTGGCGAAAAAGGCAGCCCTCGTTCCCAAGTGTAACGAATAGCAAGGATAGTTGATTTTCCTTCATCAAATAATCTGTTCCCTCACAAAATTCCATTTCACCTGCTAGCAAGTGAAATTCTTCTTCCGAAAATTTCACTATATCCGAATTCAATAGTCCTTTTTTCATCATTTCCTTGGCATGATCCTCACACTTCCATAATTGCCTTCGATAATTAGGATCAAAGGAAATAATCTTTCCCATCACTTTTGCCTGTTCTATCGCTGCAAAGGTTGCGGTTCGTGCTGGCTCATCTGTTAATGAGAGTGAGCCGAAGTGAACGATTTTTGACTGACCTAGGATTTCGTGGTCCACTTCCTCCGTTTGTAACATCATATCTGCACCGGGGTTACGATAGAAACTGAAGGATCGATCCCCCTCTTCGTTCAAATGGACAAAAGCAAGGGTGGTGCGAATTTCATTCGAAAATGTTAAGCCACTAGTATGAATTCCACAATCAATTAACACCTGCTCCAGGAAATGTCCAAAGGAATCGTTTCCTACCTTTCCGATAAACGCAGGCTTTCGATTAAATTTTGCCAATGCCGCCAGTACATTCACTGGGGCTCCACCAGGATTCTGAACAAAAGAAACCGTCTCATCCTCAGGATTTCTAGTTTGAGTAAAATCAATTAATAACTCTCCAATAGCTGTTACATCGAACATACGTTTACCTCACTCCGCTATTTGCTTTTATTATCAAATTGTTATTCTTTCACTGCTCCTAAAGTCATGCCACTTACAATATAACGCTGTACGAAAAAGGAAAATATCATAACAGGCAGACTAAATGAGATGGCCGCAGCTGTCATTGGCCCTAAATCAAGATTATAAGCAGTTAAAAATTCTGAAATTCCTACTGTCGCCGTTTTGGCCTTCGTACTGGTCATGAGTAACGAGAACAAAAAATCATTCCAAGCTAACATAAAAGTAAAGATAGCCGTAGTTGCCAGTCCAGGAAGTGACACCGGCAGAATAATTCTGATAAAGGCCCCGATCCAGCTGCATCCATCCACCCTTGCCGCTTCATCAAACTCCTTTGGAACCGAGTCAAAAAAACCTATCATTAACCAAATGGCAAATGGGACATTTAAGCTGGTATACACCAAGATTAAGGCAAAATGGGTATCAATCAAGCCCATACTTTTTACAATCATATACATCGGAATCGCAATACTAATCATTGGTACCATTCGGATCACTAACGTAAATAACAAAAAGTAACTTCCTGTTATGGAAGAAAACCTAGAAATTCCATAAGCAGCCATCGCACCAAAGAATACACTTAAAATGGTGCTGGCACCGGCCGTAATTAAGCTATTAAAAAAATACTTTTCTATAGGCAAGTATTCGAACATTTTCCTATAATTTTCCAATGAAAATTTCGTGGGCCATAAAGTCGGTGGTGCAGTTACTGCCTCGGCGGATGGTTTCAATGATGTTAATAGTAGATAGAGATACGGACCTAGGAATAATAAAGCCAGTAAACAGGTGACCACCAATACAATCAGCGTCCATATTTTATGTTTAAAATGAAAACTAGGAAGCCAAACTGGTTTTTCAACAATCGTTTCTTTTATTGGCGTGTGGGCCATGATTTAATTCACCTCTCCTTATGAATGTCTTCTCCTAGGTGACCACATTTTTGTAATGAAGAAAGAACTTAGGACTAATAAAATGATGATAAAAATGACGGCCATGGCACTTGACTGCCCCACTTCTCCATATCGGGTCAATGTCTTATACATATAGGTACTTAGCAGCTCGGATGAAAAACCTGGTCCTCCTTGCGTTAGCACCCACACAATATCAAATGTTCTTGCCGCATCAATAATACGAATTAATAAGGCTACGGTGGCGACTGGAATAAGAGAAGGAAAAGTAATGTAACGGAACTTATGCCATTTATTGGCCCCATCCATATCAGCAGATTCATATAAACTAATAGGAATTCCTTTAATACCTGCTAATAGAACGAGCATAATGAAAGGCGTTGTTAACCAGATGTCTGCAATAATCGTAGAATAGAGTGCATAACGTGAGTCTGATAACCAGAGTATTTGATGCGGGTCAGAAAGGATTCCAAGTTTATAAAGTCCCCAGTTGATAATGCCGAATTGATCATTAAGCATAAACTTCCAAATTATCCCTGTAACTAAAGGTGCCAGCATAAGCGGGCTTAACAATAGAGTCCGAATAAATTGGCTTCCTTTAAAAGCATTGCTGAGAAGCAAAGCAAGGATAAGCCCTAAGATAAACTCGAAACCCACCGCTACCCCTATATATACCACTGTGTTCCAAAGGGCTTTTAAAAAACGTTCGGAAGTCAACGAGTTTGTATAGTTTGCAAAACCGACAAATTCTCGCAATGAAGGATTAATGATATCAATCTTATAAAAACTGTCTCTAATTAAAAGAAAAATTGGATAGACCAGAAATACCAACATAAAGATTCCTGCAGGAAAGAAAAAGATCGTCGATAATGCCCCATTTTTCAGTCTCAAGAAAACCGCTCCTTTCTATCAAAATGTTATTTTTTTTAGAACCTTTTCATTGAAAAAAATTGTCTAATGAAAAGGTTCTATTTAACATATTATTTTACTGTGGCGGTAATAAATCTTTGATTACATCTGCCGCCCAATCAAGTGCCTCTTGAGGTGTTTTTTCACCGGAAAGTGCATATTGCACAGCTGGAATGAGTGCTTCACTTTCAATTTCTTGCCATTCCTTAATAGCAGGTCGATTTTGTGTTTGTGGTCCGCTTAATGTCGTCATAAGCGGTTTCAAATGTTCATAGCCCTGCTTCGTGCTATAACTTTCAAATACAGATTTTCTCGCTGCTACGCCCAATGATTTCATAAATAATTCATTCTTTTCATAAATAAACTTGAGGTACTCCTTGGCAATCTTCTGTTTCTTGGAAGAACTAGGAATAACCTGATACCATGGGCCTGGGACAGCACCTATTCCTGCTTCGCCGCCAATCATTGGAGCACTTCCAACTTTTCCTGCTACCTTTGATTGTTTAGGGTCATTTGAAGGGACATAAAAGTGACCCCATGCAAGCATCATCGCAGATTTTCCATTCCAAAATAGCTCAGAAGTTTCAGCAGATGCCATTTCAAGTGCACCTGATGGAACCGATTGATCCTTTTTCAAAAGATCAACTAAAAATTGTAAAGAATCAACATACGGTTTCGTATTGACAAGAACTTTGCCTTTATCATCAACTACTAATGGTTTCGCACCTGCTTGGGCTGCATGATCAAGCCAGCTGGCTACCGCATCTCCATTGTTCGCACCAAAGACCGTTGTTCCGTACATATCCACTTTTCCATCATTATCGGTATCTTTAGTAAAAAACTTGGCAACATCCCTATATTCATCCCATGTTGTTGGCGGATGCAGCTCATATCCATACTTCGCTTGGAAATCAGCTTTGTTCTTTTCATCTTCGAAAAGATCTTTACGGTAGATTAAATTTTTGGCGTTCGTCCATACCGGCATTCCATAAACCTTATTCTGATAACTTCCGCCTTCTACTAATCCTGGGAATAAATCATTTTTAATGTCATCTGTCATGAGATCTTCTAACGGTAAAAGTCCGCCAGCTAGAGCAGGAAACCAAAGTATATCGATGGTTGCAACATCGAATGCTCCTGCCTGTGAAGCTACCTCAGCCTTAAGTTTGTCATAGACTCCGGTATAGGGAACGGATTCAATTTTAACTGTATAGCCTGTTTCCTCTTTAAATTCCGCAGCGGTTTCTTTTGCTACCTTAAAGGCCGGGCTTCCCCCTTCAACAAGAACCGTAATCGTTTTGTTATCACCTTTTGCTTCGGAACTTCCTGTTTTTTCTCCAGAACAACCCGATAAAAAGAGAGATGATACTAATAATAATGAAACAATTGATAGGATCCCTTTTTTCTTCACCGCAACAAGCCTCCTTAATTATTAAATAAGTGATCTAATGGGCTACTAGGCTGTTATACACTCATTGATCATTCTCCTTCATTGTTTCTATCTTTTTCAAAAACTTGATAACGGTTACATTTCTTGAAATAAAAATGATTAACTTTTATTTTTTTTTGCCCCCTCTAACGTTTTTGTAAATCCTCTTTACACTTTTATTGTAATAATTAAATTGTTTTTATAAAATTCTAACTTTTTTAGAAAAGGTTATATATATTTAGAACTTTTTCATTAACAAACATCCCAGAATAATTAGAAGCTTGTTCCACTTTTTTCGATGAGATGAAAGAAACGTAAGAAGGCAACGCCCAAAGGGTTAGTTGCCTTTCTTTAAAATGAGTTGCGAGATAAACTCCACGTGTGTTGACTATCCTTCCATGGGGAGAAAAGGGGATAGCATGATTTAATATGCGGAACTAAAGTAATAAACAAGAAATAATGGGTGAGCAGTGACATTCACTGTCCGCTAAAGAAAAGTAGCAATCTAGTACTTTCAAGCATTTTTTCCAATTAAATAAGTACTCATGAAAGCTGTAACCAAAACAATAATTCGTTCTCATTCTTTAATTTTTCAACTGATAAAGGCAATAGGATTGGTCTTATTTGACTGTACCTATTGCCTTTATTAATAGAATTTACTTATAAAAAACCTTGTCTATATTGTATTTCGACTTTTGTTCATTAAGAATATATGTTTCATAAATTTCTCTATGTACTGGGTCTTCAACCATACAAACCTCAATTTTAGTGACTTCATCTCTATGCATTTTGATGGGGGACACAGTATCTTCAAAATGCTTTTTAATTCTTTGTCTTAACTTTCTTGCTTTGCCAACGAATAATAGCTCTTGATTATTGTTATAGAACATAAAAATTCCCCCCTTATCTCTAGGGATAAGATGGAAATCAGTGAACCCATAAATATTACTTAGCTCAGGATTATTCTGTTTGGTAATAGTAACATCTGGTTTGGGAAGGGTTATGTTTATCATTTACGTTCAACCCCTCCTATTTTATTGTTTATTAATGCTATCCTATTTCAGCATTTATTACAATCGCCGTTATTTAAAGCCCGCAAAAAGTACTGACTTATGTGCGCCAGATGCCATTAAATGAGGGTGGTGACAGGCACTTATAATGATGTATCAAAATGAGTTTTTGCTTCCACCTAAATCTAAATGGGTAGAATTTCATACACTTAACTCACATATGTATATTTATTAGGTTAATTTCCATTAGAGTAGATGGGGGAATAGGATGAAGGTATTCAATAAAGTCATTGCCGTAACAGGTGCTGGCGGCGGGATTGGGAGAGAACTAGTTTGCCAACTACTAGAAAAAGGAGCTAAAGTCGCAGCCATCCTCCATAAATCCGGATTGGAGGAAACACGGTCATTGGCAACAGTCTATGGAGATAAGATTTCGACACACTTGGCTAACTTAGCTAACAGAGCTGATGTTGAAAAGCTTCCAGAAGAGATCATCGCCGTGCACGGATGCATAGATGGAATTATTAATAATGCGGGAATCCTTCAACAGTTTCAAAGCGTGAATGATCTTGATTATGAACAAATTCAAAGGGTCATGGATGTAAACTTTTATGGTCCTCTCTATATGTGTAAATCGTTTTTACCACACCTTTTAACTCGACCAGAAGCTCACATTACAAATGTATCAAGCATGGGTGGATTTCTCCCTGTGCCGTTTCAATCAATTTACTCAGCTTCAAAAGCAGCTGTCAAAATGTTAACAGAAGGCCTTCATTTAGAGCTTAGAGATACCAATGTAGGAGTAACCATCGTCTTTCCTGGTGGAGTCGACACTAACCTCGTCCGAAATTCTGGAATTGAAATAGACGGAGTTGACAACCATTCGTATAAGATGATCAGCCCAAATGAAGCAGCTGCAATCATTATTAAAGGTATGGAAAATAAAAAATACCGCGTATTAGCCGGGAATGATGCAAAAATAATGGACTTTTTATATCGTTTAAACCCCAAAAAAGCAACGGACATCATAGCTAATAAGATAAAAACACTTTAGAATATAGATTGAACTTTTAGATAGGTTTCATAGCACTTATCTTTACAAAATCTCCATATTCACTAAGGAAGAAGGTCCTTGTGGAACAACCTAAACCGCAAGAACCGTCCCAGTGGATGCTTCTGCTAGAAGGTTAAGAAATCTTTTTATTTAGCTGCTTTCATAATCTTCCCCTGCCGTAAGGTCAAGTTTAAATCCACCTGGAATAGCTCTTCCGGTAGGAAATGATTCGGTTGATTTCCTTTGCTTTGGTGCGTAATTTTGACTTTCATAACAGGAATCAATTTCTTCTACCGTAAGTAAGGAATCATTTAACCAGTTTTTCAGAATCCCCACCACATAGCTCAGCCTTCGCTTATTATTGGTACAGGCAATATTCAGCGCTTTTAATATCACCTCTTTCGGCTGTAAAAAGCTAGAACCCTCTAACCAAGATAACAGCTGCTGTTTGGCATTCACGTTCGAAAGACCAAATCCATTGTTGTCCCAAAACTCAACAATTTCTTTCACCTCTTTTTGATCATTTTGTAATGGATTCTCGATGTCTGGATTTTCCTCTATATTTGGATTAAAAGCTTCTTGTTGTTGTTTAATATTTAAATTTAAATTATTATTTCCTTTTTCTTTTTGTCCCCGTATCGTATTACGAGGCGTCAACGTATCGTCATGTTCTCCACATTTAGTATCTTGATATGTATGATTTTCATTTTGGTCGTTAACTTCCTCACTGAAAACCATCTCTTCTTGTTCACAAAATGATTCGAATAGGCAGCGAATTTCCTGATTTTGAATGGATTCCGAAACATATTGAATAAGTGAAAGATCCTCCACATCCTTTAACTCGGAAAAAATACAGTCCATCACCGGTTTCCCGCCTTTAACCAGGTTATCCTTCCACCAGTTTTTCATTGCCAGTTCTCTCGTATCAGGATTGTACCGGATCAGCTTGTGATGCACGATGAATCGTTCCATTAAGGAATGAACACTCTCAATCGAATAGCCCAAATCAAAAGCAATTTGTTTTTTCGTAATTTTATAGATGCCAGTTTGAGTCGTAAGTGGATTCGTAAGAAGATAAAGGTAAAAAAATTTGTCCTCCGGGGTCATCTCTTCTAATACAATCGGATTCTTCCAAAAATCAGTACGTACCATTCTAAACCTTGCCATCTTCAACCACAGCCTTTCTTCTTATAAAATTCCTTCATACTTGATATAGAAATAAATGAAGAAAAAGGTCATATGTTTTTCATTTAGAAAGTGATGCTTTATGACACACTTTCACCACCATTTCCTTTACCGGGGCTATATGTGAAAGCCCCCGCCTTCATCATTTCTACGATATCGAGGTTGGCGGAGGAAAGCGAACTTCCTTTTTTCATTTTTGAGGGCATTTTTAGACCCAAACATCAAAAAACGCCTTCAAAAAATGATTTTTGAAGGCGTTTTTTGCAATTTCGGTTATTTTATACCCTTTTTTTGGGTGAAGGTGGTATTTCTTTATGTGCTTGAAAATAGGAATTGTTTTTGGTGCTGTCACACCCCGAATAATGTCGATGAATTCGACAAAATGCGGGTAATGACAGGCACTTTTGTCTTGTTCTTTAGATACCTTAAACAAAAGCTTCTGTACCTATTTGCTTTGTTAGTCACTTCTCTAAGGAAATTATTTGATATTTCGTCCGCCATGTAATCGCTTACTGATCTCTTTAGTTAATAACATTATGAAGTCTTTATTTATATTAAACCTTTTGGCATCTTTATAGATTTCAAGCAATTGTTCTGTACTGAGTTTATGCATAATGTTCACTCCACTTTTTAAAGGTTTCTATGCTTCAAATATAATTTTAGATAAATCTTTCCGAAATATCTTAGTTAATACTAAAAGATACGATATTCCAATTATCCCCCAAGATATACCCAAAACGATGGCATGATAATTAAGATTTGTCCATAAAAATACCATCAGGCCTGTACCAATGAACGGTGAAACTAAATAATTTAAAACAGATTTGATCCCACGCTTTCGCTCATTGATAATATAGTGGAAAAAGACTGACAAATTGACGAAGGTAAAGGCAGTTAGCGCCCCAAATGTGATAAAAGAAGTTGCGGTTTCTAATGTTAGAAATATAGCGGTTAAACTTAATAGTCCCACCAAAATAATATTATAGACAGGTGTTCTGAAGCGGGGATGAACATAGCTGAAATATTTTCTTGGCAAAACGCCATCTCTACCCATTGCATATAATATCCGAGAAGCACTAGTCTGTGAAACCATACCAGAAGCAAAAGTGGATGCAAGGGATGCTGAAAATAACATGGATTGAAAAAATTCCCCCCCAAGATACTTAGCTAAGAAAGAGGAGGTTCCTTCTATATCTTCTATTTTTGGAAAAAGAGATAATGCAGATTGTTCAAAATAGGAAGCTGTGATAAATAGAACACCTGCAATAATGACAATTAATAATATCCCATTTGGAATTGTTTTTTTCGGGTCTTTTGTTTCTTCTCCAAGTGTGGTAACCGCATCAAATCCAAGAAATGAAAAAGCGAGTAATGCCGCACCACTCATTAGCAAGGAAAAGTTCAACTTGCTTGAATAAAGTGGTTCTAAGGAAAATAGTCCTTCCGGTCCCTTTGCTTGTAATAGATGGATTATGCATAATGCAGTAAAAACAAATACAGTAATAAATTGCCAAGTAACAAACAAAAGATTTACTGATACCGAAATTTTCACACTAAATATATTAGTTAGCGTTGTCACAAGAACAAAGATCACAATGGTTAACCAGACTGGAAAATTGGGGAACAATGTTGAAACATAAATACTGCATACTAAAGCACTGATCATCGGTGTAAAAAGATAATCTAAAAGGAGTGACCATCCAACCATAAAGCCGAGTGACGGGTTCATAGTCTTTTGTACATAAGTATAGGCCGACCCTGAGGTAGGGAACGCCCTGACCATTTTCCTGTAACTTCCAGCAGCAAAAAGAATCGCTATCGTAGTAACCAAGTAACCCGCTGGAACATGGCCACCTGTTGCTTTGGAAACAATACCAAAAGTATCGAACACGACTGTCGGCGCCATAAATCCTATCCCAATTACGACAATATGCCAAAGTATTAATGAACGTTTTAAGGAAACCTCTTTTCCCATTTGTTTCCCTCCTAATTTTCAAAATAATTGTCATCAAAAAAGAAAATTAATATATCTTGAAACATTAGCATTGCAAGAAAACTTTCTAGTCAATTCAAATTGGATTTTTGTGGTGTTCAAAACTATATCTGAATATTCAGATATTTAACTCCAAATAAAAAATACGCCAGAATATAAGCATTTTTCCTTTTTCACAATAGATAAAGTTGAAGCCCCTCTTCACCCTTGCAATACCTCCATAACTCTGCCAAACTCTCCATTTTGTTTATTTGTGACAAGATGAATAGCTGTAAGAATTTGTAGGCTATAGGTTTTTTAACAAACCTTTCAACATCGATGACATTATTCATTTTGGTAAAAGTCTGTTCATCTAAAACTTTTAGTATTTCATTAATTAGGATTTCAATGTTGCCCTTGACTTAGGGATTCCCCTTATAATTAGTGATTTGAACAGGACTACCTAACCTAATAATAAGGGGTTTTTTTACTCGTAGAGTCTTAGATAAATTCATAAAAATTATAGATAACTTTCTATGAAATATATCTTGTTAAATAGAAATTAATTTAATGCAATGCTAATGATTTTAAAAGTATCATTTAATCACAATAGAGTCTGTTGGCCTGGCGATAATGCTTGCATGAAGTAAAATTATTTTTGCATAATGGAATCCTGCTTAACTTTTAAAGCTACCAAACTACCAAAAGTATGCACGATTGTTGCAGCCAAAAGGGCAGTAGTTTGGGTTGGATCAAAAGAAGGAAGGACCTCAACAAGGTCGAATCCAATAAAATTAAAGTCCGTAAGAGACCGAATCAATTTTAGTGTTTTATGACTGCTAAAACCACCCACCTCTGGCGTACCTGTTCCGGGGGCATATGCGGGATCAACAAAATCGATATCAAAAGTTAAGAAACAAGGGGTGTCACCTATTATGCTTTTTGCTTGTAAAATGACTTCATCTATTCCTCGAGTGAACAACTCATTCTGAGAAATTACATTATATTCCAAGTCAAGACTTGAAGTAATATCCCAACCTCGCATACCGATTTGGACAACTTTCTTCGGTTGAATGAGACCTTCTTCGTGTGCACGGATAAAAGGAGAACCATGCCAGTATTTTTCATCCATATAAGTATCCCATGTGTCGGTATGGGAATCAAAATGGAGCAAAGCAACTGGTCCATATGCTTTTGCTGCTGCTCTTAGGCTTGCCAATGTTATAGAATGATCCCCACCTAATCCAATGGGAACAATACCTCTTTTCATTAAATCAAACATTGCATTTTCAATAATCCCATAACTTTTGTGAATATTTTGGGTAACAACCGGCAAATCCCCGATATCGATTGCGTTCGTTTCTTCAAAAGGGAAAACATCAAGTAATGCATGATATGAAGATAAACACATAGATGCCTGTCGAATTGCCTGCGGCCCAAATCTTGCACCAACCCGATAGGAAGCAGCTGTGTCAAAAGGTATTCCCAATATAGCAATTTTTGGAATATCACTTTCTGAAGGAAGCCTCATAAAAGTGCCTGATGTACAAAAATCTGGTTTATAATCTTCAAAAGGGTTTGACATTTTAAATACCTCCATTTAGTCCCCGAGGAAACTTTACTAGTTTTTTTAGTTTCCATTAAGCTAAAAAAATGAAAATAAAAGAAATTTATCTTTTATTTTCTATAGCCAGTCCAAATAATAAAATATCTGCGATTTCTGAAAGTGCTTCATTAACAGTCATTCGGTGTTCTAAAAAAAATCTTTGATCAAGTGTTGTGTTGAGGGAACTAATGACCACCTTCATAATTAATGATACATTCACATTACTAATTGCTTTTTCCTCAATTGCCTGATTAATTAAACCTCGAAGCAGTTCCCAATCACTTTTTAATAAAGAATCCATTTTGACCCATTGTTCAGGATAATATCGCTTCATTTGATCTAATATACTAATGTCTATAAATTCATAATGGTCCGGCAAAACTGTCATTACACCTTTTATTTTTTCAACGATTGATAATTGTTCATTATGTATGATGGCAGTCGCTTTATCATCCATATTTGCAAAGGTGTAATCAATTACCGCATCAAGCATATCAGCCTTTGAAGAAAAATACTTATATAACGTTTTTTTGCTAACACCGAGACGCCTTGCCATATTTTCCAACGGAAATTTTAAACTGTCATTTTTTATTTCTTCAATAAAAGCCTGAATAATCCGATCTTTAATGTGCATCACCTCTTAGAAACTTTAGAAACTAAAATAGTTTCCATAATATTAACACTTTGACATAATTTTTGCAATTTTTTATTATAAAAATTCAACTCATTCCTTCTGATAGAAGGTTAAGAAACCCTTTTATTTATCTTTTCCATGGTACTTCTGAACAGGCTTGAGACACTTCCTCAAAGCTTTTTTGATATGAAAATATTTGTAATTTTAAAATTTAGATACTATTAATTATCATATTGATATAGATAAATATGGTAGTTGTTGCAAATTAATGAATCGATTCGGTGTATTGCTATTTGCGGATTTTAAGGGAACTTCTAGGATCTTGTTCCTATTTACTATAATTCCCAAAATTGGAATAATAATAGAGTATCACTTTTTCAAAGGGGGAGTTTCATGTTTCGTCGTAAATCGATTATCACGGTTCTAGCAGCAAGCATGATTTTATCATCAGGGGTGGTGTATGCTCAGACAAATGGTGCCCCAAATGCACAATCAGACACAGCTTTTGACAACAAGGTTATCAAAAAAATTAACGTAGATAATATGTACAATACTATTAAGTATCTATCGGCAGTACCTAGGGAAGCGGGTACCGAGGGAGAGGTTCGTGGGGTTGAGTACATAGAAAGCCAGTTTAAGAGCTTAGGACTCGAAACTAAAAGAATACCGTTCCCAATCTATGATTATAAGACGAACCGTGAACTGGCTAAAGTTGACGGAGTTGATTTAAACGGTCATGCCTTTAGCGGCAGTGGAAGCGAAAATGTAACGGCAGAGCTCGTTAATGTTGGAAAAGCATTAGCTGGCACGGTTCCCAATGATGTAGCAGGTAAAATTGCCTTGGTTGAGCGGGGAGATATAACGTTTGTTGAAAAAGTGAAGAATGTGGTTGCTAAAGGCGCAGTTGGGGTTCTCATGTATAACAACAGCGCTAATGGTAATAACTTTGGACAAGCCAATGGAGAAGTTCCTGCTGTAGCAATTACTCGTGCACAAGGCCTAAATCTAGTGGAAAGATTAAAGAACGGCTCTGTAGAGGCCACGCTAGATGTTGAAATTCAAACAATCGAGAAAACATCCTATGTGGTTGAAGCTAAGTTAAAGCCAAACAAGAACAAGGATACAGGCCAAATTGTTACGATTGGTGCACACCATGACTCTGTTCATCTTGGACCTGGTGCAAATGACGATGCTTCTGGAGTCTCCGCTGTATTGGAGCTAGCAAGAATATTTGTGAATACTCCGATTGATACCGAAGTCCGCTTCCTTACATTCGGTTCTGAAGAAAGAGGGATGGTGGGCTCGTCCTTCTACGTTTCGCAACTTCCACAAAGTGATATAGACCGCATGGTTGCCCACTTTCAAATGGATATGATTGGGGGGGCAGAAGCAGGAGAAGATCATCCATTAGGTGGATTAATCATGTACACAATTGACGGTAAAAAGAATCTTGTGACGGACTTAGGAGCTTCAGCCGGATCTAGAATGTATGATGTGCCGCTGCCGTATGGACAGTTAGGAAGAAGTGACCATCAGCCATTCCATGACGTGGGCATTCCTTCTGCTCTATTTATTCATTCACCTGTTGAGCCTCAGTATCACCAGCCAACAGATACGATTGAACATATCAGCAAGGAAAAGCTGCAACAAGCTGCCTCAATCGTTGGAGCATCAGCCTATCAAATTGTTCGCCCGGATACACCAGCTCTCGATCGAGCACATGTGGCTCCTGCTACAGTAAACTACGATTTTGAAAACCGCCCAGTAGATTAATAAAAAAATAGAAAAAACAGTGCCTGATACGTCCTGAATAATGTCGAAGAATTCGACAGAATTTGGGTGGTGACAGGCACTTATTCTTAGGATTTTTTATCCTTGTTTTCCACTTTCCTCTTCAATTTGGTTAAGAAACTGTTCAACCTCTTCCTGACTTTTTCCAAGTTTACTTACAAAGCGGTTCAGTTCCTTACCTTCTTTAAAAGCAATAAAGCTTGGGATTCCGTATACATCTAGCTTCTCTAATACCTCTGGAAAATGTTCACGATTTACTGCAATCATATCTACTTTTTCTCTATACGATTCTTCCAAGATGGGCATAAATATATCGGTTTGCTGACAGTCTGGGCAATATTCGGCATAGAATTTAGCCATAACTGGTTTTGTTGATAAAATCGCCTCTTCAAACTCTTGTTTTGTTTTAATCTCTCTCATTATTAAAATCCTCCCTATATTTGGTTCTCAATGATAGATAGATTGTTTCCACTACATAATTCAATTGCATCAAGATATTTTTCGCAATCCAGAGCAGCCATACAACCACTTCCCGCAGCCGTAATGGCTTGGCGGTATTTATGATCTTGAACATCCCCGCAGGCAAATACACCTGGGATATTCGTTTCGGTTGCACCAGGATTCACCATGATATATCCCATATCATCCGTTTTGATTTGATTGTCTAAAAATGCTGTGTTTGGTTTGTGCCCAATGGCAATGAAAATACCATCAGTTTCCAGAACTTCCTCTTTTCCTGTTTCGCTGTTTTTTACTTTCAAGCCAGTAACGTGTCGATCCCCTGCGATCACTTCTTCAGGAATGGAATTTAAGCTCCACGTAATTTTTGGATTCTTTTTGGCACGGTCTTGCATAATTTGGGAAGCGCGAAGCTCCTTTCTGCGGTGGACAACCCGAACCTCCGAAGCAAACTTCGTTAAAAAATTTGCCTCTTCCATAGCAGAATCTCCGCCTCCGACAACGATAATTTTCTTTCCTCTAAAGAAAAATCCATCGCATGTTGCACAGGTGCTTACCCCACGCCCAATATTTTCTCTTTCCCCTGGAATCTCCAAAAGTTTCGCTGAAGCTCCCGTTGAAATGATTAAAGATTGCGTTTTAAGCTCCCCTATTCCTTCCACCGTTAAGGTAAAAGGGTTATTGGAAAAGTCGACTTTTTTAACCCAGCCTCTTTTAAACTTTGCTCCAAAAAACTCAGCTTGCTTTCGCATGTTCTGCATCAACTCTCGTCCCATAATCCCTTCAGGAAAACCAGGAAAATTCTCGACATCTGTTGTCAATGTCAATTGCCCCCCTGGTTCAGGCCCTTCAATGACTAAAGGACTTATGTTAGCACGTGCTAAATAGATTGCTGCGGTTAACCCAGCAGGTCCAGTCCCTAGAATAACGGCTTTATACATCGCTTACCTCCTTATCTCTTAGTCATGAATATTAATTTGCAATATTCGTGCCAAACTTTAATTCCTTGTAAAATCACTATTTTTTCAGCCTCTTATAAGTTAATCATTCCTATTTCCTATCACGTTTGAGAAAAATTTTTTCAAGACCAAGAAAACATGTACCAACTCAAATTTCAAACAGCGGATTAAAAGCCAAGAAAGTTTTAAAGGAAAGAGACAAGATAGTTGTTGTAACTACTTGAACAATATTTGGGAATTTATTCAATCATCTTTCTAGGTTAATCAATATAAACTTCTTTACATGGAGCTACTTAAATGAGGATTTTGGAGTGGTCTTAAAAGGGAGGTTTTTTTTGGAAATTAAGGATAATATCATTGCAAGTATATAGACGACTTCTCAATAATAAAAATGCGATTCCTATAAATGTTATCAGGAATCGCCTATATAAAAACCTCATTTACTTAGATCGCTTTAGTTGCTGTTTCCACAACCTCGAGCTTCTCAGGCTTTAACTTCTTTATTGCAAATCCAGTAGCACCATAAACTAAATCGAATAATGGGACAAAGAAGGCTAGAAAGACATATGGGAAATAAACATATGGCGATACCGCCAACATCTGCGAACAATAGATTGCGTTGGAATTCCACGGAATAACCGGTGCGCCCATCGTCCCAACATCCTCGATATTACGCGAAAGATTTTCTGGCGCCAAATTATTATTTTTAAAGACATTTTTCATAAGTGAACCCGCTACAATTGAAGTTAATAACATCGATGAGCCAATCATATTTGTGAGTAATGCGATTACCATTGTAGCTAGTGTTATTCTAAATGTAGAGCCGTGGGTTCGTTTGACTAATGGCTCCACTAAAGAACTAAGAATCCCAGATTGTTCCAGCATTCCCGTTACACACATGGCTAAAAGGACAACAAGGAATGAGCTCATTAAACTGTAGAGCCCGCCTTTGCTTAGGATGGGGTCAACTAACTTACTGCCGCTTTTAAACACAAATCCATTGGTCATGATATCAAACATTTTTGTTAAATTATATCCCTGAGTAAAAACAGCCACAGCCATACCGCTAAACACTCCCATTAAAAGCGAAACAATAGGTGGAATGCCCCTTACGAGCATTACTAGTACAAACAGTAGAGGAATCAATGAAATCCAGGATAAATTGAAATGCTTTGATATTATACCAGTAATTTGTTGAATCTCCTGTATATTCGCTCCGTCTTTTCCATACTTTAAGCCTAAAATGATAAATATAATTGCTGTTAGAATATACGCTGGGACAGTTGACCATAACATATGTTTTACGTGTGACATTACTTTAGAGCCGGCAACGGTAGCTGCTAAAATTGTACTATCAGACAAGGGTGACAATTTATCTCCGAAGAAGGAACCACAAATAATCGCACCTGCTGTCATTGCTTGGGGAACTCCAAGTGCATTACCAACTGTCATTAAGGCCAAACCCACTGTACCCAAAGTCCCCCATGAAGTTCCGGTTGCAAGAGATGTTGCAGATGTAAGGAGCAAGGCCGTGATTAAAAAGTATTGCGGCGAAATTAATTCTAAGCCCCAATACATAACATAAGGGATTGTACCAGAAGCCATCCAGGTAGCAATCAACACGCCAACTACTAAAATAATTGTATTCGGCTCAAAAGATTGCTTACCCATCTCCCAAGCCATATTTTGAACCTCATTATATTTATATCCCAGTTTCATGACAAGCAGGCTTACAACAATCCATAACAACAAGAACATTAATTCCAGAGATGCACCAAAACCAAGTGTTCCTGTAAGCAGCAGGCCGAAAAAGATTAAGACAGAAACCACTGCATATTTAAATGATACCGGAAATTTATAAGACTTTTTTTCCCATTCAGCAGTTGCATTTCCTTGATTTTCAGGTTTGTTCCCCATACACAGAACCTCACAATTCAATTAGTTTTTAAAAACCATATTTGTCATAGTTTAGCTTAATCTGTTTCCATGCGTGCTCTAGTAAAGATCTTGTACAAGCAATATTTACTCTTACAAAGTTACCACTATCTTTACCATATGAACTCCCCTGATTGACTTTAACCCCTGCGTCTGTAAAAAATTCAGCCAATTCAGTACCGGTGATGCCTAGCCCTTCACAGTCAATCCATAACAAATAGGAACATTCAGGATACTTAACTTTTAATTTCGGTAAATATTTATGGATATAGTTAATCGAAAAATCAATATTGCTTCGTAAATAAGCATTTAATTCATCCACATAATAATCGCATTCATTATACGCAGTGATTAAAGCCTCAACTCCTAAATAGTTATAATCAAAGTGATATTTTGCGTAAATATCATCAAATGCTTTCTTCATATTTTTATTTTTTACAATCACATAAGCACTAAAAAAGGATGCTAGATTAAAGGTTTTACTAGGGGAGTTCATCACCACAACATGTTCATCCTCTTCCTCACAAATCTCTAAAAAGGAGTGAAAGTGCAGCCCTTTGTGAATCATGTCACTATGAATTTCATCGCTTATAATCATCACGTTATTCCCGCGACATAAATCATACATTTTCTTCATTTCCTCTTTTGTCCATACCCGCCCGATTGGATTAGCAGGATTACATACAAGGAGTATTTTCACATCGGGCATCTTTAGTTTGTCTTCTAAATCTTCAAAATCAATCTGATAACCATCTCTTTTGTGGTAAATTAATCGATTGTCGATTGCTTTTCTATTAAAATTCCCAATTACCTTTTTAAAGGTGGCATAGACAGGAGGCTGTATCACTACTTTGTCTCCTGGATTGGTATAAGCATCTAAAAACATCCATAACGCACCTGTCATTAATCCAGGCGCATAACTAATTTCGTCCTCCCTTATATCAATTTTATGATGACGGCCATACCAACCTTTAATTGCATCAGTAAATCGATCACACGGAAAATACCCATAACCAAATACGCCAAAATCCACCTTTTCCCTTACAGCGTCTAATACTTCACGTGGTGCCTTGTAATCAGTATCGGCAATGCCCAGCGGAATCAATGTGCCGCCTTCCCCTTCATTGTCCCATTTATCGGAATCAGAACCAATTCGATTAATCGTTTCATCAAAGTTGTGAATCATGCTTACCCCTCATTTTCCTTAAAATCACTGCGAATGCGTTACCATTTTTGCGTAAACCAATAACATTATCAAATAAGCTTTTTTTACTTTTTTTTTAAAATCAACAAGGACTTCATCTGATATTTTGCCGCCAGAACTTCAGTCTCTCTCGCATGGTTCGATTGGATCCCACCACTGGTAATTAAATAATCACTTTTTCTGCTTTTACATGATCCAATGCCTTGCATAAATCCTTTAGAAGATCATTTTTATCTTCAATGCCGCAGCTCAGCCGCACTAATCCGTCTGTCACCCCTAATTCAAACCTTTCTTTTTCAGGAATTACAGCATGGGACATGGTGTACGGAAAGGATAATATTGATTCTACACCCCCTAAGCTAACGGCCACTATAGGAATGCTTACATGTGCAAAAAAGTCCTTCACATTTTCATAGCTTCCTAAATCAAAGGTTAAGACAGCACCACCGCTGCTTGCTTGGGAAAAATGGATCTCTCTTCCGTTATGATTTTCAAGGCCCGGGTAGTAAACAGCCTTCACCTTGCTATGTTTTTGAAGCTCTTTCGCAATAAATGCTGCATTTTCTACTTCCTTTTCCATACGGATTTTCATGGTCTTGATTCCTCTTAAAATTAACCAACAATCATATGGGGGGAGCATACTGCCAAGCATTTTTTGCGTTTTGAATAACGTCTCCGCAATGTCTTGATCGTTGGTCACAACCAATCCGGCGGTTACATCACTATGGCCATTGATGAACTTCGTCGCACTATGTATGACGATATCAACTCCAAATTTAATCGGATTTTGGAAAATCGGTGTCATAAACGTATTGTCGATGATGGTCAGCAAGTTGTATTTCTTTGCTAACTTAACAACACCTCTAATATCGGTAACCGTTAATAGGGGATTAGATGGTGTCTCAATATAAATTCCTTTAGTATTTCCCTTGATTGCCTTCTTCCAGGCGTTTAGATCTGTCTCATCCACGAAAGTGTATTCAATTCCATATCTCGGAAACATCTCTGTTACGAGCTGATAGGCTCCCCCGTAAATATCTTTAGGAAGGACTACGTGATCCCCTTGTGAGAAGTTAAGCAGTACCGCAGAAATTGCCGCCATACCGGAAGCAAAGGCATAACTATATTTAGCAAACTCCAAACAGGAAATCGTTTCCTCTAATGCTTTCCTTGTTGGGTTACCAAAACGTGTATAGGTAAACTCTTGTGATTCCGGAAATTGAGCTTGATGAAAGGTAGAGGCTTGATAGATAGGTACGGATGAGCTTCCGGTATGTAGATCAGTCAACGGACCACCGTGAATTAATTTTGTATCTAGCTCCATTTTCTTCATCTCCATTTTTATTTATCTATTACCGCAACAACTTCTATTTCAACTAAGGCGTTTTTAGGCAGTTTTTCAACCGCAACAGCTGTTCTTGCAGGGTAGGGAAAACTAAAAAATTCTTTATATACTTCATTCATGGCATTGAAATCATTCATATCATTTAGAAAAACGGTTGTTTTTAATATATCATCCATCGACGCGCCATTTTCTTTGAGTATTGCTTTTACATTTAATAGAGATTGTCTTGTTTGATCTTCAATTTTATCGCTGGGAAATTCGTTTATTTCTGGGTCAATTGGAAGCTGCCCAGACGTATAAATCAAATTACCTATTTTACGGTATACCGAATAAGGACCAATCGCTGCAGGATATTTTTCCATTAAAAACACTCCCCTTAATATAATGTTTCCGTACTGTACTGCTGCATCGATTAAAATGTGTCAGCAATACCTAAACACTGGCTAATCTTCTCCCCTTGCTTTTTTAACTTTGAATCAGCGGCTTCAGACTTGGCACGTTCATAGGATTCTTTTAATTCTTCTGCACTTCGAACGATACGCATACCGTGGCTGCCTCCACCCAATGCGGCTTGAATCATAAGGGGATAACCATATTCCCGACCGAACTTTTCCACTTCTTCCAGACATGAAATTGGACCACCGCTCCCGGGGATTACGGGAATATCAGCATCCACCCAGGGTATGGATTTTTGTAGGAAAACAATAAATTCGCCAAATAATCATTGCTTTTTATCTTGACCTCTAAATTCTTGAATCCGGAACGTTTATGGGACAGACAGGACCACACTTTCACTATTTAATCGATTCTAAGCAGGAGAGTATTCAACCTGCTTTTCTTCTGCAAGATATAGCCCTTCTTCGTCTAAAGGGGTGAATACCCGAAATTTTCTCAATTGCTTCCCATAAACATGTATCGTGATAGCTGCTTTATTACCCACCCCCTCCAAGATATGACAGTCTGCTGGAGGCAGTAGCTTTCCTGTATTCTGCTCGTTTACAATGATGGTATCAGTATGCTGTAACTTAACAATATTGCCCCCAGATAATTCATCTAATCGTATATAATTAGTCACTTTAATTTTACCCGCGACAACTCCTTCTGCTCCCCATGTATCATCGTGATCATGGAGAGTGGTCTTCTGGCCGGGCTTCCAGACTAGCGCGATCACTTCGAAACGATCCTCTGGGTCAAAATACAACAGATGCCGCGAGTACCCATCCTCACTTGGCCTTCTCTTCTCAGCAGGAAGCCATGATTGGGATTGAATTAATTTACCAACCAACCTTTCCGCTTCCACAACACATTCGTTATCATTCTGACTCCGTTCAACCATATCGGTCATATCCTGAACAAAATCTTTGAAATCATATTCATTAGTGTGATCTATCCTAATTCCTCCTCACTATTCTGATGTTTTACTTTCCTGTAGGGGAAAGTTGCTTGACTGCTTGTTCTAACTGAAGTAGAGTTTTTTCCACAGTAAGCGGGGACATGCGATATTCATTCTCATAAAGCCTTCTCCCCCTAGACCATAAATGTGACCTTCATTCAAGGCCAATCTAAGCTGTTTTCATCCGGTTAATTTCCTGATCGAAGTTGTAATTCATTTCGCATCCCCCTATCTAGTTAACTACTACACCAAACTATATAGATTCATAAATTCAAAGCGTCTGCATTTTTTATAATCATATAGATGGCTACGGTGATGACAACAGCAGAGAATATATAGTTAAGGGTTTGTCGTTGTTTGCTTAAACGCTTTGCAACGAACGTACCAAAGATGCCCCCTATAAATCCGCCGCATACAAGTGCCAGTACTACGAACCAATTAACCAATCCAGAAAGGCTGTAATTTAGTGCCGTTGTGAGCCCAAAAGTTCCTACAGAAAACAAAGATGTACCTATTGCTTCAACGATAGCCATATTTGTGGCAACTAGTAAGGAGGGAACAACCAAAAATCCGCCGCCAATGCCAAAAAATCCAGAGGCTAATCCTGTCATAACCCCGAATAGGGTTAACTTTTTTCCATTAAATTTATCCATTTAACTCATACCTTCTGTTTCTGTATTTGCTACCTGTTTTACAGTCTTTTTGGGTAGGATCATTTTAATGGCCATAAAAATCATAAGTAAGGCAAAAAGAAACAGCAATTGCTTGCTCGGTAAAAGCTTGCCAAGGTAAGAACCAAAGAAGGCTCCAACTACACCTGGTATAGCAAATACGATTGCCGGTCTCCAATGAACATGGCCTGCACGTGAATGAGGTATAAGATTCAGGAAGGCATTAATGGAAACAGCCAGGGCTGTACTGCCGATCACAATATGCGGGTCTTTCACCCCGACTGCATAAAGCAAAAGAGGAACCGCTAAAATGGAACCGCCACCACCAATAAGTCCTAAAGTAAAGCCAATAATTCCGCCTGAGGCAACTGTGAGAATCCATTGAGGAATCGTCATTCGATAACTCCTTTTTACATTTCACGATGTGCTAGTTAATTTCGCAATCTTTGTTCGTGTTTATAATCTTTTCCCTTTAGCAGTAAGCTCAGTGGAATTCAATGCTTTATTATTCTCTTTTACCCATTGATCAAACCCGCCTGTTAAATTAAGGACTTGGTCAAATCCATTTGCTTTCAATAGACTAACGGCAATGGCCGATCTTGCGCCTGATTTACAATTGACAAGAAGTGATTTTTCTCTAGGAATCTCGTTCATTCTGTCTTTTAGATGTCCAAGCATGATATGGTGAGCCTGCGGAATATGCCCTGTCATCCATTCACTGTACCGACGAACATCAAGAACATAATATTCATCAAGCCTATCCATAATCTCTCTCGGTTCAACTGCTTTATAATCCGCGACATCCATTTCGTTCAATTCGAGCTGTTCAATGAACGTGCTATCCATTGCAGCTTTAACCTGATCAAGTCCAATTGATCGTAATGCTTTCAGCGTTTTCGCTTCATTTTCTCCACTTACCAGTAAATAGATCGACTGATCATATTCAAGCAGCCATCCGGCCCAAGTCACAAAGGATTGATTGTAGGGTAGGTTGATGGTTCCCGCAATATGTTTTTCCGCAAATTGCTTCGCCGGCCGGGTATCCACCACAATACCGTTTTGGGTCCATTCCTGAACAACGGTTAACGAAGTTTGTGCATGAAGGACAGGCTCAAGGTTTTCGATTAGGGTCGTCCCTTGTTTATTTAGTCGTTTCATGATTCCAAAATATTTTGGCGCCTCAGGCTGCCCGGAAAGTAATGCTTCGATAAATAGATCTTCCTCATCATATTGCAACGCCCAGTTTGCTAGCTTTTCATATCCAACCGTTGTCGAAGGCACTGCCCCCAGTAATTTCCCGCATGCACTACCTGCTCCGTGCGTCGGCCATATTTGTAAATAGTCTGGTAGCTGTTTAAATCGCTGCAAGGATTTAAACATTTTTTTTGCTAACGAATAGGCCGAACCATTTACACCGGCAGCTTTCTCCAGTAAGTCAGGACGGCCCACATCTCCGACAAAAACAAAGTCACCTGTAAAGAGGCCAATAGGAGCTTGGACTGCTGCGCTGCCATCTGTCAATAAAAATGAAAGATGTTCCGGTGTATGCCCTGGAGTATGAAGAACTTCAAAGGTTAAATTCCCGATTGAAAAGCTATCCCCGTCTTTGAGCAATTGGGAATCGTACTGATCGAAAAACTGATACTTCCAATCGGCATCCCCCTCATCTGACAGATAAAGTTTGGCCCCTGTTTTGGAAGCCAGCTCCTTTGAACCAGAAATATAATCGGCGTGAATATGTGTCTCCGTAACACCTGTAATCGATAATCCATTGGCCTGCGCAGCATTCAAGTAAGCATGGACGTCGCGGGAAGGGTCAATCACAATGGCTGCTCCCTTAGCTTGACACCCGACCAAATAAGAGGCATGAGCCAATTTCTCATCATAAAAATATTTAATTAACATGAGATTGAACACTCCTTTAGAAGTCGATTATTTTAATTTAGGTTCAGAAGCAAGGGTTAAAAGTGCTTTAACAAAATGAATACTCCGTTGAACGGCAGGCTCTTTGATTAATTTGAATACGGTAAAGATGGTCACAGGTGAATGGTCTTGGTCCGCTTCTTTTTTTGCCCGCTTAATCAAATCCCAACCATTTTCAACCTTTTGCTGGATCGGACCTGCGATTTCTTGTGCCCCCTTATATAAATAATCAACGGACTCTTGATCACGGGAAGTCGATAATAGGAATTCCATAATTGGTTCTACCATTGACAAGTATTTAGTATATTTCGGAAGGTTATGGACGAGTGCCATTAATGCTTCCAATGAATCTTTAGTGGGAATGTATTTACCGATTTCATCTTCTAATCCCCCCAATAAATATTCCGTCGATTCTTTATCATTTAGAACGGATTTTATAAAAGCAATATTTCGTTCTAGGGCAGAATACTGGTCAACAAGTTCGGGTAGTTTTTCCAGTGTTTGGATTAAACTGTTTTGTATTTCCTTCTGACTCAATAATGAAAGTAATGGTTGGAGATTAGATAAGTGATCAATGGTTGTTTTCTGCATATTCTTCCTCTCACTAACACGTTTTTTTATAGTAGGCCCTTTAGCATTCCGTTCCAATATACAATGGGGAGTACCTGCTTCTTTAATAGATACATACTGTATCTTTCCTTTGCTTGATCAAAAGGAAAGCTCTCATCCGGCTTAGAATCATAATCAAACTCTGCTAAAACTAAGCTTCCATATCCCGTTACGAGCGGGCACGAAGTATAGCCGTTGTACTTTTGGATACCTGTCTTTTGGTTCATTAAACATAACAAGTTCTGAACAAGAACCGGAGCTTGTTTGCGAATAGCGGCACCAGTTTTTGATGTTGGTAAATTGGTACAGTCGCCTATTCCAAAGACATTTCCATATTTTTTATGGCGCAATGTATATTGATCTACATCCACCCAGCCAGTATCTGCAGCTAATGGACTTTTCTTAATGAAATCAGGCGAACTCATCGGCGGGACGACATGAATCATATCATAGGAAATCGTTACTAATTCATCCGTCGAAAGGTTTTTAAAATAGGCCTTTTTTTGCGGTGCATTTATTTCCACTAAATTGTGTAGATAATGCGTTTCAATTCCTTTTCTTTCAATTACTCTGTTCAATGTATCTGCATATTTTTTGACTCCAAAAATACTCCCGGTTCCAGAGAAAAAGTGGATCGTGGAATTCGAGCGAACCCCTGATTTTCGAAAGTAATCATCCGCCAGATACATGATTTTTTGTGGTGCACCACCACATTTAACCGGTGTATTCGGATTTGTAAAGATGGCATTCCCTCCGGTGAAATTGCGGATATTTTCCCAAGTACTTTCGACATAATCGAAAGAGTAATTACTGCAAACTCCATTCTTGCCAATGCTCTCTTTTAAACCTTTCACCTTGTGCCAGTCAATTTGAATACCTGCTGCCACCACTAAAAAGTCATAGCTCAGTTTGTTGCCCGAAGCTGTTACAACTGACTGTTCATCTGGAAAAAACGCTTCAACCGCTTCTTTAATCCATGCAATGCCATCTGGAATTAAAGTGGACTGTTCTCTCTCTGTTACCTTTTTATCAACAACCCCGCCACCAACCAATGTCCATAGTGGCTGGAAATAATGTTTTTCAGCAGGGTCAATAATGGCAATTTTTCCATAAAGAGTCCGTGACTCGTTTAATAGACGTGCTGCCACTGTAATACCGCCACTTCCGCCGCCAACAATAATCACTTTGTAGTCTGTTAAATCATTCATATAAACCCTCCTCTAGTCATCTACGTTTACGCAGATTTAAGCTACATTTTTTTAATTTCCTCCACCTTCCTTTTCGATTTTATTAATGCAAGTATTGTGCCAAAATAAAATCATTGTTAATTCAACCTTCCTACTTCCGAATAAGATGGGAATTTATCATTTCTGCTATGAATATAGTGTAAATCTGCCGTTCCGTACTGTTTTTCGATTCCCAGGTTTGAAAATATTTTCTTAATTATTCAAAAAAAGATTGCAATTGAAATTTGCAATCCTAGGGTAAAGTTATAAGATTCTGTCGTTCTAACTTGCGGGAAAGTGCCGAGTAACAAGTTTTCCATTCTTCCTCAGCTTGGGGGTACCGGCCCTTACCTATGAACAAAGTTTATTTAAAAATTGTAATGTCCGTTCATGCCCTGTATGTTCAAAAATTTGTTGAGGTGTTCCTTCTTCAACGATTACACCTTTATCAATAAATACGACTTTATCTGCTGCTTCACGCGCAAAATTCATTTCATGTGTCACTACAACCATGGTCATTCCTTCTTTAGCAAGTTCTTTCATGACCTTTAGAACCTCACCAACTAACTCAGGATCTAACGCGGAAGTAGGTTCATCAAAAAGCAGAACTTCAGGTTCCATTGCCATCGCCCGTGCAATTCCTACACGTTGTTGTTGTCCACCGGATAGCTGGGATGGATAGTGGTTCGCCCGTTCCGATAATCCTACCTTTTCGAGCAATTGAAGAGCCTTCGTACGAGAGGCTTCCTTGTCTTGTTTACGAACGTAAACAAGACCTTCCATAACATTTTCAAGTGCAGTCATATGAGGGAACAAATTGTAACCTTGGAAAACCATACCCGTTTGTTGACGGAACTTAATCACCTTATCTTTTGAAACTGGTTTTTTATCCTGAAAATCCAAAGAAAACTTTCCAAGCTTAATGCTCCCTTTTGTAGGCGTTTCCAATAAATTCAGGCAACGTAACAAGGTTGTTTTCCCTGAACCCGATGGCCCAATAATACAAACTGTATTGCCTTCCTCAATTTTTAGATCGATTCCCTTTAAAACCTCAGTTTGTCCAAATTGTTTATGCAGGTTCTTTATTTCAATCATGTATATTTCCCCCTATCAAATTAGCCCGTCACATAACGATCGAGTCGTTTTTCCATCTGTCCTTGTGCATTCGAAAGAACGGTACTGAAAATCAAATAAATAAATCCTGCAAGACAATAGAGTATCAACGGTTCATACGTTGTTGCGGTAATTTGCTGAGCAACTCTAAACATTTCAGTCACCGTAATGGTAGCGGCCAACGATGTATCCTTTACCAAGCTAATAAAACTGTTTGCCAAAGGCGGGACAGATACCCTTGTTGCCTGAGGGAGAATAATTCTTTTTAATGCCTGCGGATAGCTCATCCCAATAGAATAAGCCGCCTCCCATTGACCTTTGGAAATGGAGAGTATAGCCGCACGAATAATCTCTGAATTGTAGGCGCCAACACTAATCGTAAAACCGATAATCGCAGAAGGAAGGGGGCTAATCGTGATGCCTATACTCGGAAGGCCATAGAAAATGATAAACAACTGAACAAGCAGCGGTGTTCCTCTAACCACCCATACATAAAATCTTGCAATAGCGTCCAAAAGTTTAATTCCCGAGATTCGAGCTAATGCTGTAAGTAAAGCAAGTAGGAGTCCCAGAAAAAAGGATACTAATGTCAAGGGAACCGTAAACGCAACCCCAGCTTTTAACATCGGGAAAAACGAATTTACAATGATGTCAACAATTCGGTCCATTCTTTCGTCTGCAAACATGTAGAACCCTCCCTATTTTGAAACATCTTTTCCAAAGTATTTTTGTGAAATACTTAAATATTTACCATCCTTCATCATGTCAGAAAGCGCTTTATTTACAGCCTCTACCAATTCTTTATTCCCTTTTCTCATCATGACTCCCATTTTTGCCGGTTCATCAAGTTCTGCGACGGATTTAACTGGTGCATCAGGCTTTTGCTTTTTGAAATCAAGGTAGGATAGTCCGTCATTTACAACCGCATCCGCACGTTTTGAAAGTAATAAATCAATGGATTGATTAAAACCTTCTACTCCAACGATCTCAGCACCATAAGATGCTGCTATATTTTTATAGTTACTAGTTAATGTCTGAGCCGATTTTTTTCCTTTCAAATCTTCAAATGATTTAATCGTATTATTGTCCTTGTGAACAATTAAGAAAGGTTTTGACATAATATACGGCTCTGAAAAATCGTATTTCTTCTGGCGGTCAGGAGTAATTCCCACATTATTAGCAATAATATCGAACCGCTTTGAATCGAGTCCTGCGAACATACCGTCCCATTGGGTTTCAATGAATTCTGGTTTCACACCAACTCTTTTTGCGACTTCCTCCGCGATTTCAACATCAAAACCAGTTAACTTCCCTGAAGAATCATGGTAACTAAAAGGTGCAAAAGTTCCTTCTGTTCCAATTTTAATGGTCCCATTCGATTTAATTTGCTCTAGCAAATCCTTCCCCGCATCTGCCTGTTTGCCTGGTTGACTTGCTGTCTGATTTTCGGGCTTTCCGCATGCAGATAATAGAAGTGCTACGAGTATCGAAAAAGCGATGATGATGAAACTCTTTTTCATAAATAATTCCCCCCTATATTTTTAAAAAATGGATGATTTGCAGATTTTCAGTTTCACTATTCTGTATCATTTAAATATTCTGTAAATTTTGTCTATATTTTTCAACTGGACTTCACCTCCACCTTTTCGTAATCATTTAATGCAAGAGTTGTGCCAAAATAAAATCCTTGTTAATTCAACATCCCTACTATCGAACTAGTTGAGAAATTCCCATTTCCGCGACGAAAATAGTGATAACCTACCGCTCCGTACTGTTTTTCGGTTCCCAAATTCGAAAAAATATTTCCAAATATTCGAAATATCCCCACGGAGACGAAAAAAGATTGCAAATTAAATTTGCAATCTTAGGTAAAGTGATCAAACTTTTAGATTGTATCGTTCTAGCTTACGATAAAGTGTCGATAAACTAATTTTCAATTCTTCCGCTACTTTTTCCTTATCTTTTCGATCATGACCACCTAAGAAGAAACTTTGGATAATGGATTTTTCATATTCGGCCACCATCTCATCTAAACTTAACCCACCGGTATGAATAGGTGCTTGAAATTGGTACATATAATCCGGAAGATCATGAAAGCCAAGTACATCCGATTCTGCCATATTCACCATATACTCCACAACATTTTCCAACTGTCTAATATTCCCGGGCCAATCATATTGGATTAGCCATTGTTCCAATTGTGGATCCATAGTTAAGTACATACGACTTAAGTTCGAACAATATTTACAAATGAAGTACTGGAGAAAGAAGGGAATGTCGTCCCTCCTCTCCTTCAATAACTTTGTATGCAGCGGGATCACATTGATTCGATAATATAAATCCTCACGAAAGGTACCGTTTTGAACCATTTCTTCTAAATTGCGATGAGTTGCTGTAATCACCCGAACATTTACAGGCAGTGATTTGTTTCCTCCCACTCTTTCAATCTCTTTTTCCTGTAATACCCTAAGAAGTTTAGGCTGCAGGGAAAGAGGCAGATCTCCTATTTCATCAAGAAAGATAGTTCCATTATTCGCCAGCTCAAACTTCCCTGCTTTTCCCTCCCGGTTTGCCCCGGTAAAAGCCCCGCCCGCATAGCCAAACAATTCACTTTCCAGTAGATTCTCCGGTATAGCGGCACAATTAACCGCAACAAAGGGGTGGTTTTTCCGATTCCCTTCATAATGAATGGCCTTAGCCAATACCTCTTTTCCCGTTCCCGTTGCGCCTCTAATTAAAATATTTGCCATGCTATTTACGATGCGTTTGGCTTTACGGATCACATTTTTCATATCCTCATTTTTGCTGATGAAGCCATCAAAGGTAATGACTTTATTCGAATTTAATGTATCTTCGTAGAAATGGCATTGTGCTTGGAATCTTTCATTCTGCGAGATTAACTGAGATTCCACTACCAGACTCAGATGTTGGAGAAATTTCTTGAGTGAATCAGCATTTTCGATCATCTTTTCTTTTTGTTCTGTAGAAAAGCCCATGAGCCCGATGACTCCTAATGTTTCACTTCCCTTGACGATTGGATAACCAATGGTTGCTGTCTCTTTACATTCCTTAAAAAATTTACAGCTCATACAATGGGATTCATTTTTAATGACATCATAGGTCATATCGGGTCTGCCAGTCTTCATTACAGCCCGCAACAAGGAGCCATCAGGTGCGGGTTTGCCAATTTGATGTTGATAACTTCCTGTTCCACTAACCCGATTTCCGCTTCGATCAAGGATGGTGATATCAAAGCCAAGTACCGCTGTAAGGTTCTCTGAAAATAGTTGAATAAATTCCTGATTTTGAGTGATACCCCTCACTGTTTCTCCCTCCTACGAACTCACATGCTTTTAAAATTTTTGACTGTCCTTTATCTCTATGCAATTTTCAAGCCAACTTTAAATTCCAAAAAACTATGTACTAAAAAAAGCAAAACACCCATTGTTTTGCCATTTTTTCTTTTTTTCCGTTATACACTTATATAAATGATTATACTAGATTTCTCAATAATGAAAATTTTTTCCGAAAGTTGATAAAATTTTCAGACGTTTGAGTAACAAAACTTTACTGAAAGAGCGAAGTGTTGGCATATAACGCTGTGGATCCGCCAGAGTGCACAAATAGAATGTTATCTTCCCTCTTAAATAAGCCTTTTTGGATTAAATCAATGAGTCCCGCTGCCGCTTTACCAGTATAGACTGGATCCAGCAAAATCCCTTCTGTTCTTGCGATGAGCTTGACTGCCTCGACCATTTCTGGCGTAGGTATAGCATAACCTGGTCCGACATACTCATCATAACACGTAACCGCCTCACGAGGGATTGAACTTGGGATGCCAATATGTGCTGATGTTTCTTTAACAAGCTGAAAGACTTTCTCTTCTTGTTCCGCTTTACCTCTGCTTACATTGATTCCAATTACGGGTATATTACTTTGATTTCCATAAAAGCCAGTCACCAAACCTGCATGCATTCCGCCGCTGCCGCTTACACAAACGACGGCATTGATCGAGACTCCTTGATCGAAGGACTGTGCCAAAATCTCCTGAGCGCACGCAGCATATCCTGTTGCCCCAATAGGATTCGATCCCCCAACCGGAATGATATAAGGTATATGTCCTTCTTCTGTTACCTCTTTCGCTACTTGTTGCATTTCTTTCATCAAGTCTGTCCCATTCGGCACAACCTTGACTTTTTCAGCGCCCAGTAAATGATACAAGAAATAATTCCCATTAAAATCTGGCTCAGAATCGGTTAAAAGCCCCTCTTCCAATACAAGAATGCACTTCATATTCTCTTTAACAGCAGCAGCTAGCGTTAAACGACAATGATTGGATTGAATGCCTCCACAGGTAATTAACGTATCCGCACCTTTTTCTACTGCATCTGCAACAAGGAACTCCAGCTTTCTTGTTTTATTTCCACCAGCCGTCAGTCCAAGTAAATCATCCCGTTTCATATAGATGGAAGGCCCCCCAATAACCTCAGATAAATGTTGTAATTTTTCAATGGGTGTATAGGTTGGTGTATATCGCTTTCTAGGAAATTGTGCTAAATTCATATGAAATCGCCCCACTATCCTTTGTTAAATACTAGTTACCAATAGAGCCTGCATAAACTCCTACTCCTTGAATCTGGAATAGTTGAACACTATAATTATTAAATATTCTAAATGAACTTTACATAAAGAAGCAACAGCGTTTTCCATTCCACTCAGGGCATTTTGCAGCATGGAACGAGGGCAGGCAATATTTAGCCTCATAAATCCTTCGCCTTCCTTACCGAAATTATATCCTTGATTCATCCCAACTCTCGCATTCTGTAACATAAATTCATTCAATTTTTTGCCTAAAAAACGCAATTCCCGGCAATCCACCCATACAAGATAGGTTCCTTCCGGCTGATTCACGTTGATTTCCGGAATGTTGTTGCGGAAATCACTCAGCGTGTAGTCCAAATTCCCCTGCAAATAGTCAAGAACCCGTTCCAGCCATTCTTCTTCCTTCATATGGCTTGCCGTGATTCATGGTCCACCCAGTGATAGATCATTTCTAAAATGTCACAGCTTTATAGAAACAGGATTTAATTCTTTACAAGACTGATAGATCATTTCAAAAAGGCGATCTAGATCGTTTAATTCAACACAAGAAAAGGCAATCCGAAGGTCCGTCTTTGCAAGGGAGATCGTTCCTACTCCATACTGATTGAGCAAATGGACCCTTAGTGTTTCAGCATCGGAATGCTTGATGCGAAGGCATCCAAAATATCCTGAGTTGAAGGGATAGGGTTCAAATTCATCCGCAAATTTCCCGTCTGCTAAAATTTCTTTGACCCGTTTGGCCCTGTCTTCCATTACTGTATTTCTCTCGTTGCGCTGCATTTCGAATTCAGGATTTAATAAGGCATCCAAAATGATTGTTTGGGAAAGGTGCGGACTGCATGAAATCGTACTTCGAATAGAACCCATCGCTTTTTTCTCCAACGCTTCTAAAACCAGAGGATCTTGAATTCCAAATGTGAGAAACCCTACACGAAAACCCCACGCATACTCTTCTTTTGTTGCCCCATCAATTTTAATCGGGAGGACACGCGGGTGTAATTCTACTAAACGAGCAAATATAGATTCCTTGATTGAATCTTCGTAATATAATCCAAAATAAGCATCATCCATAACAGCAACAATATTAACCCCAAGATCCGCAGCCTGTTTAATGGCTTCAAAAATTCCTTCTGCCTCTTTCTCCGTTGGAGTATATCCGGTAGGATTATGCGGAAAATTAAGCACAAGAATCGCTTTACCATTTTTGCAGGATAAAAGGGCCTCCAGCAACCCTTCTACATTAAATTCGTTAGCTTTCGAAAATAAAGGATAAGTCACGGTCTCGCTGCCCTGGCGGACGTTGAAGAGAATCTGATAATTATCCCAATATTTATCCGGCAAGATAATCGAATCGCCTTTTTCCACAAAAAGGTCGGATACAATACTCAAGCCATGGGTCAGCCCGCTCGTCACAATCGGGATGCCGAATTCCTTTCCTTCAAGTGAAGGATTATCCTTTAGAAGCTTTTTTCTCCAAACCTCACGCAGCTCCGGTTTCCCTGCAGGCGGTGCATAGGGATACAGATTTTTCGGATCGTAGGCGGAGAGGTTTTTATGAATCACATCTATATAAATGGGTTGTCCACCCTCTGTAGCCATTCCGATTGTTGCATTGAAAATGTCCGCTTTCCCCCTTGCTTCTCCTGCTTGGCTGACAATTCCTTTTGGAAAATACAAGGACTTTCCTAACAATGAAAACATCTCATATACTGGTTTATTCCGTTCTTCAATAACATGATTTAATTCTAAAGCCAATGGGTTTAGCATTTTATACACCCTCTTTTTCTAGTTGGATTTTTCCAAATCATATTTAACCTTAACGCTCAACAAATCTCCCGGTTTAAACCTATCCCCGGCTTGATTCCGCCCGACCTGTACCCCTGAGGCCGCACCGTTATTCTAATGCCATTTCGAGATCCTTCCATATATCTTCTACATCTTCAATTCCAACCGAAAAACGAACGAGTCCATCATAGAGACCTGCTTTTTCTCTTTCTTCTTTAGGGATTATCGCATGTGTCATCGACGCTGGATGTTGAATTAATGTACCTACATCCCCTAAGGAAACTGCTAAAGTACTCAGTTTTACTGAATTCATAAGTTTAACGCCTGTTTCGTATCCTCCCTTCAAGACAAAAGAAATCATTGCTCCAGGACCTTTCATTTGTTTCTCCATGATATTTTTATCTTCAAAACTTGCTAGTCCTGGAAAATAAACCTTCTCTATAGCCTTATGTTTTTCCAAGCGTTCAGCCAAAATTTGTGCATTTTCTTGTGAACGATCCATACGAATGTGCAATGTACGTATCCCTTGACAGAGAAGCCAGGCATCCATAGGGGACAAATTTGCTCCCATAGTCTTCTGCACTTCTTTTCTCATCGGATCAATAATTACCTTGCTGGAAATCACTAGCCCGCCAATAAGATATCCATGACCCGACAAATATTTTGTTGCACTGTGGATGACAATATCAATGCCGCATAGCAAAGGATTTTGTAAATATGGGGACAAAAACGTATTATCAACAACAGTCAAGATATCCTTTTGCTTAGTGATGGCCGCTACACTCTTCATACCCACTAAGGAAAGCGTAGGATTGGAGGGGGTTTCAAAGTAGACCACTTTCGTTCTATCTGTAATGTGTGGTTCAAGCTCTTCCCCTGTCTTAAACGGTACAAATGTTACATCAATTCCAAATTTCTTTACCGTTTGAGTTAGAAATGCGTGCGTTGCCCCATACAACGCTGTGTGTGCAACAACGTGATCTCCGGCCTGTAAAACACCCAAAAGACAGCCAGTTATGGCAGCCATTCCAGATGAGAAAGCCAAACAACCTTCACCAAATTCCAATGCCGCTACCTTCTCTTCCAGTTCTCTTACATTTGGATTTCCCAGGCGTGAATACATAAATCCTGGATCTTCTCCTGCAAAGCGTTGTGCTCCTACTTCTGCATTATCAAAAACAAATGTTGAAGTCATATAAACAGGGGAGATGTGTGAGCCATGCCCTGGATCTTTATTTACTTTTACTAGTTTTGATGAATAGTTCATTATTATTACGCCTCCTAATTTTAGTAATCTGAAATGCTACCGTTTTTAATTCTTCCTTTTAGTTGTATACAAATCTTTATATGCAAAAGTTATGCCAATCCTGTAAACCTTATAAAATCAACAGTTTTAATATTATAATTCTTTATATATTTTCATTTTTGCCAAAGTGCACTGCAAAACATAGTAATTATCAACTTACCACTTTAGCAATATTGATTCTAAAATTGGAAAGAATTTAGCTACCCTTCTAACTTTTTAGTATTTCATTTTGCAGACAAGTCTCTGTTCCTTCTCCCGCACTACCTAAGAAAAAACTGCTTGTTCATCTGCCACATTCGCAGTGATCAGCACCATTTCTGTGTTTGGCGCCACTTCTAACACTTTGCTTTTCGTTTCTTCTAATGAAGCAGCGTTTAAATCAACAAGTGAAAGTTTCGCTCCTTCTTTTGCTACTTGTAAAGCAGAGGCTTGACCTAAACCAGAACCTGCACCTGTAATTAATACCACTTTTCCATCAAAACGATTACTCATTGGAAATTTCCTCCCTTTGTTTTTGTTTCAAGGTCTAAAGCGTATTTTTTTGAATTATTTTTAATTAAAATATCTCACATTAAAGATATATGCCGGTGAAATGTCATCTTTCCGACTTAGTTCCCATGATTTATTATTGCGCTGTATACCCGCCATCCACAATCAAACTATTACCAGTCATGAATGAAGAATCATCAGAAGCCATGAATAATACTGCTTTTGCCATTTCAACAAACACCAAGAAATTCTATGTGCTCTTAGATCACCCCTGATGGCGATGCCAAATATGTGGGAGTTTCCATGCGGGAAAGTGGAAGCAATTGAAGACATCTTCTCAGCCTTAGAGAGAGAAATTATTGAAGAGTTGGGCTGTAAAATTGAGACATTTAAAGAGATTTTTAACGAAAACACCCATGAATACGAAACATTTATCATTAACTTAATCTCGATCAAATGTAGAGTTGTTGATGGGACACCCACACCTAGTGAGCATTCCAAATTAATAGTTGAAAAGCTAGAATTTGGACTCCCTTAAATGGGTGCCGGTAGATATTGCAGCAGTTAAACAATTAAATCAGGAAAAATAAGCATATCTTCCATACGACAAAAAAGAACCTTGCTGCATTCAACAAGGTTCATCGATTTATAAAATATTCTTATTTGCCCTCGGCACCAAGTATTTCCTCCTTCAAGCTCCAAATAAAGTTCATCGGCTTACTGCCAGAATGACTAATATGATCCGCTGTTCCAAAGAACACAAATGGCGAAGTATACGTATACCCATTTTCCTTCTTATACTCCCTAACAAAAAGGGCAATTTGATGATTTCGCTTTTTTTGATGAATATAGCGCTCTGCAATTTTGCTTCCTTCAGTAACACGACTTTGAGTTTGCCAGTGAAAAAGCCGTTCATTTATCGCATAATCATCATATAAAGTCGAAGGCGAGAAGTCTTTTTCCGACTTATTTATAGTTATAAAAAAGATATCCAGATTCTTATCCTCGAAATACCTTTACCCCTTCACGGAAGGATGGGCTGCTTGTTTCATTATAATAACCAAAAGCGGCTAGAATTTGGGAGTATTATAGTAACAATGAACTCCTAATGGACAAGTAATATCAAAATCATTTTCAATCTCAAATGTTTCTAAAGAATGATAAAGAAACTGAAGAATCTCCCTGATTTCTTCTTTATATTCAGGCTGTGCTAATATCGTTGCATCGAATTTAGATCCAATAAATCCTTCTCACTAATCTCTAAGAAATCTCCGACTACACCGCTTTGCGGTAATTCTGCTATTTTCACAAGAGGCAAAAGCTGATAATACATATCTACAAAGCCGGCATAACCTAGTTTTTTTGAGAGGCGGATCACCGTCGCAGGAGACGTGAAATTTTCCTTCGCTATCTTGCGGACTCCCATTTGCAAAACAGTATTGATGTTCGTAATAATATACTGCACAATTTGGGTTTCTAATTCTGTCAGATTCTTTCCTTGAATTATTTTGCTAATGTCAATCATATTTTTTCATCTCTCACTTTGCCATGAGGACCTTTCTGGCAACTTACCGTTACTCTGATATCTGTCAAACAGCAAATAACCGCACTCATCTTTTATCATAATTGCTTCAATTATTGATATTAATTTTACATCAATTATGAAATATTATTCTATAATAAAACCTCATTTACTTATGGTACGGTTTTTGTAACGGACCTTAATTGGTGATGTTTCGCGTGAAGCTTCTCAACATTTCAGGAAATATCTAACTGGTTTAAATGAGATAACATCTCCCTACACTAATTTAAAAGCGGAAAACAAGTATAAAGAAATTGCTCAACATAGGGTGATGAAATGGAAGCGAAAAAAAGTAGTGAAACGCGCGTTATTCATACCGATCAGGTGTTGCTTAATGATTTGAATAATTATGATACATTATTTGGCGGAGTTCTCATGAAGAAGATGGATGCATGTGCGACACTTTCTGCTCGCCGGCACTCACGAGTAAAACAATGCGTTACGGCATCGACTGACTCAGTTAATTTTCTTCACCCCATCCGACAAAGCGATTCGGTTAGTATCGAATCATTTGTTTGCTATACGGGTAAAAGGTCGATGGAGATTTTCTGCAAAGTGGTTGCTGAAGAACTTGATACGGGGGAACGAAGAATTGCCGCTACTGCATTCTTTACTTTCGTTCCTCTAGGTGAAAATAAAAGACCATTGGAAGTGCCAGAGGTCATCCCAGAAACAGAGGAAGAAAAATATCTATACGAGACCGGAAAAGAACGCGAAAAAATCCGCAAACTCAAAAGAGAGCAAAATAAAGAACTTGTATCCAGACTTTCTTCGGACAAAGTATGGGATTAAGGGGTTGATGACATGTTAGTCTCAGCAAATTATGATGATTTGAACGACGCAAAAATGGCCATTGAACACTTAGGTCAAACTAAACCATCTATTTATTATATGTTCTTAAATATCATTGAACTAACCCGTCAACTTAATTATGGATATCAATACATGGGAGCATTGCTCATGGATGAAGACCCAAGCGAATTTAAACCTGCAGGACAAGATGAGTATGTTTTGTCTGTTTATCAAAAAGAAATCGAAAAGTTAAAAGGCGACCAAAAATTCTATGAACTTAAACAGCTGCTTAAAGAGTATCAACAGGTGAGTTATGCTAATATCAGCAAGCTGGCTTTAGGAAATCCTCCAAAAGAATTAGCAGGTCCAACTATAATTCATTAAACAAAACGAGGTTGTGTGGGAAAATTCCCCTTACCAACCTCGTTTTTCTATGGGCGTAAAACACCTTCCAGATTTTTATCCAAGATTTCTTAATTGAAATTTTTTACATAGGGGCGTATCCTATTAAAGTTGGTTTTTTATAGAAAAATAGATGCTAGGCTCTAATATCAAAAAATAAACTGAGGGGGAGGAGAACTCATGAAATTAAAATGGTTTTTAATGATGGCAGGTTTAATTATGATTTGGGGTGTTTCTTGGCCAATTTATAAACTTGCATTAGTGTATACACCTCCTTTGCTTTTTGCTGGGATGAGGTGTTTGATTGGCGGCTTGGTCCTAGGTGCGATCATTTGGAAAACCCGCGCCCGTATCCAATGGCGAAAGAATTGGAAAATATATGTCGTAACCGGCACTTTAAATATTGCTATGTTCTATGGGCTGCAGACTGTGGGGCTTAAATTAGTACCATCAGGCTTATTCTCCGTTATTGTCTATTTTCAACCTATTTTAGTAGGTCTGCTTGCTTGGCTATGGTTAGGTGAATCGATGACCATTCCTAAAGTATTGGGGCTTATTCTAGGATTTCTTGGAGTGATTTCTGTAAGCGCAGAAGGATTCTCCGGCCATGTTTCCATTTTAGGCATTATTTTCGGCATATTATCCGCACTTTCCTGGGCATTAGGTACAGTGTACACCAAAAAAAATTCTCACTCGGTTGATTCACTTTGGATGGTGGCACTCCAGTGTTTAATTGGCGGATCTGTTCTGATGATAGCCGGACTTTCGTCTGAAAAATGGTCTAGTATTGAATGGAATGATACGTTTTTATGGGGGCTTTCATTTGGTTCACTTCTAGGGATTGCGCTATCTTGGATTCTCTACGTCATACTAGTGAAAACAGGGGATGCCAGTATTGTGGCAACATTTACATTCTTGGTTCCAATGCTCGCAGTAGTCATCGGAACTGTCTTATTAAATGAACCGTTTACCAAACTATTATTCTTAGGCATTGTACTAATCGTGGCCAGTATTTATCTTGTAAATAAGAAGCAAAAGCAGGCGTCGGACCAGGTTGTCATTCAAGGGAAAATAGGAGTTTAATATATATAAAGAAGTGACCTTCACTTTTAAGTCACTAATAAAAAGGATAGTGGAGCAGAATACATGCTCTATCTATCCTTTTTTTATACATTTTCATTGGCTTCAAGACTTTATTACTGGATCCGCTCATCATGAAAATGGTCTATTTTTACTGCCTCATAATATTTTTATTAGAGGAATCCCTTCTTATAAATAAGGGGAAAGACCATAAATTCAGGATAAGGGGCTGGATTATGATTGAAAATACAATGAAGCTGCCTGATGGGAGAATCTTAGGATATGCAGAGTATGGGCAGCCAGACGGATTTCCCATTATTGCGATGCACGGAACACCTGGGGCACGAATTTTAGGAGCCTTCAGTCGGTTGGAGCAGATCGCACAAAATATATCGGCAAAGCCTTTCAAGATATTTGTGTTGGAGAGATCCGGTTATGGTCTTTCTGACCCTCAACCAGGTCGAACCATAGATAACGTGGTGGAGGATACAGCATTCTTTGCAGATAGCATCGGATTAGAACATTTCGCTATTTTTGGCGGTTCTGGAGGAACCCCTTTGTCCTTGCTTGCTGCCAGCGCCTTCCCCATAGTGTCACAAAAGCGGCCATCTCTGCCGGAGTTGGACCTGTTTACCTGCCTCATTTATTCGAAAATATTAGTGATGAGGAAAAAGCTTTCCTGACAGATGCCAGGGGAGATTCTGAAGACATCATTTCCTTTACTCAGAAAGCCCAGGCAGATCCTGTTAGGTTTATTAAAGATTTATTGGCCCAGTCGAATGAACAAATACCAGAAAAGATTCCTGATGCTTTTATCCAAATGATCGTTGAAAGCACGAAAACCCCATATGGAATGATAGACGATTACCGCGGCTTCGGAAAGCCATGGAATGTGAACTTCGAAGATATTCGTACTCCTGTGCAGTTTTGGCACAGTGACGCTGACAAATCCGTGCCTATCTCGCATGCAGAGTACCTGGCGGAAAAAATTCCGGGGGCCGCCTTAAGAAAATTCCATAACCTTAGTCATATAGAGACGTCCCATGCTGCCCTGCCTGAGGTACTGAGTTTTTTGGTGGAGTAGATTAGTATTTTCACTTATAAAACAGGAAATGAGCAGGCCAAAAACCTGCTTATTTATTTTTTTAATAGGTTGTGGCCCCTTAAGGCTTTTATCCCTTCAAATATTATTTTTTCCTATTATTTTAAATACTCATTTCCTAGAATTCCAAGTAAAAAAGAGCCGGTTCTTATGAATTTATGAATAACTTATGCAGAAAAGAATAAAAAGCATTTTTTCACCTATCTCTATTCCCCTATCTCCCCCATCGCAAAGTTATTAAATAGTTGAAGATTAATAGTGAAGTTTCCGTTTGTTTTTTCAGAATATTCCTATTACTCTATATACCGGCACGATATTTGCATGTAAGAAAATGTAACTATTTTCTATTTTAAGGGGGCTTAAAAACATGAAAGAACATCCTAACAAAAAAATGGACGGGTCTGCATCAGAACTTCATGATCGTGATGCTGCCCATCTGGCATCGCTTGGATATGAATCAGAATTTCGTCGCGACATGAGTCCATGGGCAAACTTTTCGCTTGGGTTCACCTATCTTTCTCCTGTAGTAGGTGTGTACACATTATTTGCATACGCACTTGCTCAAGGCGGCCCACCAATGATTTGGAGTCTTATCATCTGTGGTCTCGGACAATTACTAGTCGCACTTGTCTTTAGTGAGATTGTTGCACAATTCCCTGTTGCTGGAGGAGTTTATCCTTGGGCCCGAAGATTATGGGGGCGAAAGTATGCGTGGATGACTGGCTGGGTTTACTTAATAGCTTTGTTTGTTACGATTGCCAGTGTTGTATATGGAGCAGGACCTTTTCTGGCAGAGATTTTGGGTTTCAAAGTATCAGTGGACTCAACCATTCTTTGTGCAATCGTCATACTAGCACTATCGACAATCATCAATTTCCTGGGTACAAAGGTTCTCGCAGCTGCAGCAATAATTGGTTTTACTGCTGAGATTATTGGCGCGCTTGCAGTTGGTTTTTGGCTGCTTTTTACTCAAAGGCATCACAGTCTTGATGTGCTCTTTGACTCTTTTGGTGCCCAAGGCGGCCATAGCTACTTTTATGCATTTGCTGGAGCTGGACTAATCGGAATTTTTCTATATTTTGGGTTCGAAGCTTGTGGTGATGTTGCAGAAGAAGTACCCAATCCAGGTGCTCTGATCCCAAAGGCAATGCGCAGGACGATTTACATTGGTGGTGCTGCCGCAGTTTTTGTTAGCCTAGCTTTAGTACTTTCCATTGCTGATATTCCGGCAGTTATCGCTGGAAAAGACGTTACGCCGGTTGATACGATATTAACTAATGCATTTGGTAGTGTTGGTGCAAAGATCGTAATGGGTATTGTATTGATTTCTTTCCTTTCATGTGCAATAAGTTTACAGGCTGCCGCCAGCAGACTTGCCTATTCTTATGGGCGTGATGACATGATTGTAGGAAGCCGATACTTAAAAAAGTTTTCACCTGCTCGTCACATTCCACCTTATTCGCTGCTTCTTGCAGCTATTGTTCCAGCTATTATTGTTCTTGGCTCAAAAGTATCTACAGACGCGCTCACAAAGATCATCAGTTTTGCGTCGCTTGGAATTTATATTGGATTCCAAATGGTTGTCCTTGCTGCACTTCGAGCTAGATTAAAAGGATGGAAGCCAAGTGGCAAGTACCAATTGGGCAAGTGGGGACTGCCTATCAATATTGGTGCTCTTGTCTATGGAATAATTGCAATGATCAACATGTGCTGGCCAAGAACGCCAGATGCAGCTTGGTATGATAACTATATCGTGCTCGTTTCGGGAATCGTAGTTGTCGCTGCTGGTTTACTGTATATGATGATTCATCGCAGCTACGGACATAGCAAAATGCCGTATAATGATGCGATACCTAAAAAATATATCTCCCATCAAAACAATGACAGGCCAATGTAGGCTTGTTGTAAACTCATATTAGTGCGAGTTGCAGAGAAACGGGGGGAGTCCCTCCCCCTTGATGCATGGGGGCGGGTTCTTTTACCTAAAAAACAGTGCCTGTCACGTCCCGAATAATGTCGAAGAATTCGACAGAATGTGGGTGGTGACAGGCACTTATTAAATCCCTTTACTTTTAGCTTTCATGTCCATTATCAGCCTTACAGCATCATACTCAAGTAAATTTCTTACATCCTCTGTTACATCATTGTCTTTTTCAAGAATTTCCCGAAAATCATTAAGATGCTTAATAGATTGTTCCAATTTGGCCGTTTCCAAATGATGCTTGGACTGAGCCAGCTTATTTCTTAGTGTCATATACAAGCTGTGAACAACATCGCCCGATTCTAACATCCTATCAAGATTGTTGTTCATGGAATCATGGGTTATCTCTATAGGTTTTACTTTAAAGTTATCAAATTTCGTGGAATTATAGTATGATCTTAGCCCCACTTTTCCTTGAGTAAACGGCGTGCTGCTATTGTCTGTATATTCTATTTTAGGAGTATTCATATCACCAACATATATTTTAATATTTGTACCTTTTGCTTCCACTTTCATATGTTGCGATGTGTTTAATGGCTCACTTATTTTCGCACCTCTTAAGTAAGTCCAATTATAATTAAACTTCCCTAAGTGAACACCATCTTTATTAATATAGGCAATATATCCTTGCATAAAGTTTGGATTATTTTGACCTAGCTCGATACCATTGGCTGGATTATTCACTCTAAAAATAATCCCTCCGTCACCTGTTCCAGCTCCAATATTAATATCAGCTTCTACTGTATAATCTCTCCATCTTCGATCCCCGATTACAGACTTTGCAAAGGTTCCTGGTGCTGTACTGTACTCTCCTTCAATTGCTGGCGGTTCTTTTCCATCATCTAAAGTAAAATTAATACCTCTTAAGTCAAATTCACCTTTCACCATCTCGACCTTTATCGTGTGCTTTCCAGCTGGTAAGGATACTTTTTCTTTAATCACATTCTCCCAGTTATCCCAGCCTCCTGTTTTTGGGACATCCATGATACCTGTTAAATCAACAGTATCATCCAGCAAAAGTCTAATTTGACTTCCCTCAAGTTCTGTTGCAACTTTGATAGCTACTTGGTAGTTATCTTCTTTCTCAATGTCGACATTATATTTTAACCATTCTCCTGCTTGATTCCAGCCAACATTAAATCCACCTTCAGGATTGTTTCGAATATCTACAGAATCTCTCCTATATTTACCGCCAATATTCTCAGGCGAATTGTCGTGAAAGGCAACTCCTTCTCCGCCGGTTATATAATCAGCAGCCATTATGTTTCCTGGCAGCTTCTTATAGTTATCAAATGTATGAAGCGCGAGTCTGGATATATCAAATTCACCCTGCAGCGTGACTAACCTTAAAGTGTGTTTTCCGGCTGGTAAAGAAATGTTCTTTAATGAAACATTTCTCCAGTTATTCCAATCACCTGTATTTGGGATACTAATTTCTCCGGTTAAATCAATTTTTTCATCTAATAAGAGCTTTACCTTCGCTCCATCCTTAATTGCCGAAGTAAGCAGATCTAGACCATATATGCCTTCTTCTTCAACGTTTACATCATACGACAGCCATTCTCCTGCTTGATTTGAAGTTACGGCGTAATCACCTTCTAGAGTAGCTCTTATATCCACAGAATCATCACGATACTGTTCGCCACTATTTCCTACGGTGTTTTCATGATAGCCTACACCTTCTCCGCCGAGATTGTAATCTTCAGCTTCAATGATTCCCGGCACTGGCTTATGAATATCAAACGAAGAAAAATCAAGACTAGTAAAATCGAATTCACCTTCTACGATTTCAACTTTAATCGTATGCTCACCCTCTGGTAAATTAATACCTCTTTTGATTACAGGCTGCCAATTGTTCCAATCCCTTGTGTTCGGAACATCTAGGACACCGGTTAAGTCTATTTCATCATCTAACCATAATCGAACCTTAGCGGCATTAAATGTGGTCGCAGCATTTATTTGGACATTATAGAGTCCAGTTTCTTTAATAGATACATTGTATTTAAACCATTCTCCTGTTTGATTCCATCCAACCGCAGTGCCGCCTTTTGGATTATTTCGAATATCAACAGAATCTCCTCTTAATGCACCGCCAATATTTTCAGAAGAGGTATCGTGGTAAGCAACCCCTTCTCCACCAGTTATATAATAGGCTGCTGCTACGGAACCTGGTATTGGTTTATAAGCATCAAAAGAACTCGGTTTATTTGTTTTAACAGTCCAAAACCCTTCTAGTTCGTCCCAATCATCACTTTTTCCATCATTAAAATTTGAGGAGATTTCATTTACCTGCTTATGTTCTTGAAAATTCATCATAGACAAGTCAAATGTTCCATTTACAACGACAAGTTTTAGTGTGTGCATGCCTTTTGGTAAATCTAATCCTTCGATTGAAAATGTTTTCGATTCATCAGTCTTTGGGATATTTAATACACCAGTCAAATCAGTCGAGCCATCTAGCATTAGTTTCACTTGTGCATTGCCGCTTGACTTTGATACTCTTAGATCGACATTGTAAGTACCATTTGCTTCAACATTAATATTGTAATTCAACCATTCCCCAGCATCATTCAAACTTACCTTATAGCCGCCTTCGGAATTTGATATTATATCAACAGATTCCTTTCGATACTTGCCATTTGCATCTTCAGTGGTTGTATCATGATAGGCTGCGCCTTCCTCACCTGAATTAAAATGAACCGCCTCAATCTTTCCTGGTAAAGGCTTATAGGCATCAAACACATTACTTCCGTTCACTTTATTGCTAAAAGCAGTATAACCAAATGCGGCATGCATATCAGATGTTGCGTAACCGATCTTTCCTCCATTTAACTGAGATACCTCAGATGTTTGTTTTTGCATTCCATCAACAAAAACCTTAAATGTTGAAGATGATTTTTCCACTCTGATTTGGTGAAGCTTGGAATAATCATAGTCTTTTGGCAGGTCTGTTACATTTTTCTTTACCTCAACCCCGTTTACGAAAAAGGTTGTGACGAGTTGATTTTTATTAGGATTTAATACGGCTAATCCATAATTGTTTTCATCCTTGTAGGAAAAAACAGAACCAAAGTATGGATCACTACTCTGTCCCTTTTCAATCGATTTCATATTAAACTCTGCCGTGTAATCCGAAGTTGTAGATTCGTTTGTTAATTGTTTAAATAGGTTAGTATTATTAACAGTGGATTGTTGAAGCCATCCCTTCATATCTGATGCTATACTCCAACTGCCGCCGCCTATATTTCCCCATTTTTCTTCGAATGAAGACTGCGTGAATCGCTCACTGAAATCAGGCATGTCTGGGTTAGGCTGTTCTGTTGTAGTTGGACCAAGAACGAGCATTTTATCTCCATTCCATGCGATTCGATCTATATTCAAGTATCTGCCAGGATTGGCATGACTGTGATACACGATATAATCAGAGTCCAGGTCAGGTCCTCTAATGACTGAATTATGTCCTAGTCCTACATTCTCCCCTTCAGAATTTAGCAAAATTGGATTTTGATCAAAGGGATGAGTGAAACCAGAAACTGGACTTTCACTCATTGCATAATCGACACGATACGCCTTATTCCATACGTGATTTCCCGTGTAGGTCATATAATATTTACTATTTCTTTTTATAATGGTAGGTCCTTCAGTCCAGCCATTCATTTTTGCTCCAGTGTCTGAAGCTTTACCAAAAGTGTATGGATTTGACATGGGACGTGCATCAATTCTTTGATCCCCAGTACTGTAAAAATACCATTTACCGTCATCATCAATAAACACGTGACCATCAATACCCATACCCAGATTATTTGTCTGCTTCACAAAAGGGCCTAACGGGCTTGAGCTTTTGTACACATAATGTCCATTTCCACCAGGCGAGGTATACATGTAAAACTCACCATTCCAATAAACAACCTCCGGTGCATAGGCAGCTTTCGTTGTTGGTTCTTCTGTAACTAAGCCGGAATACTCCCAATTCACCAAATCATTGGACTTCCAAGCTTTTACTCCACTCTTATCATCTACGGTACTTACATATAGATAATAGGTACCGTTATACTTTAAAATAAAGGGATCTCCTTCTCCATAGAACACACCTGTATCCCATTTCCAAGAATTTGATAATTTATATGGATTACTATAGGCAAGTGACGTTATAGGGCCGGACAAAATAAAGATAGCTACAATTCCCATCATAAAGATCCTTTTCAGAAAATTCCCCTCCTATTATTAAACCTGGTAGTTTGCTAGCTTTGATATGGTTTTATTTTTAGCAATTGCTAGAATTCCAGCCGATAAAAATAAAAAAGCTCCTAATATATCCATAACCAAATAGGAAAGTATCCCTAATACGATAAACCATATAGGTTTTTTGATTTCTGGTTGATCATCTTTCATTGATTTCGCTAAAACAAAGTTTACAATTCCTAAAATAACAAATAACAAACCAAAGGAAACCGAAAACATATATAAACTGCCGAAAATAGATTGGGCTGCCTCAAGTTTTGCAACAGTATTATACGAAGTATTTAATCCTTCTTTTTTTAAAAAGGACGCATAAACAAATATTGTAAGGAGACCTGATACTATTTGCCATAAAGATCCTGCCAAAATGATTTTTCTCTCAAGTTTTCTATTCATTATTAAACCTCCTTTAGAGAAAAGGATTAGTTGCATAAATCCTGTTATCCTTTAACTCCTGATGATAAAGAAAGTGATTCCATAAAATACTTTTGTGTAAATAAATAAAGAATAAATGTTGGAACAATAGCAATCAATGCGCCAGTTAAGGCGTGAGCAATATCAAGTGCGTACATTCCCTGCAGCAATTGTAAACCTGGAGTTATTGGCATTTTTTCAATATCATTAAATACAATGGATGGCCATAAGAAGTCATTCCATGAGGCTGTAAAAGTAAAGAGTGCAACAACAGTCAGAACTGGTCTCATTAACGGTAAAATCAACTTCATAAAAATTTGAAAGTCGGAAGCTCCATCGACTCTTGCAGATTCATCAAAATCAATAGGAATACCTTGCATAAATTGTTTAACTAGAAAAATATTAAAAACTGCTGCCGAGCCGGGGACAATCGCTGCCAAATAGTTATTTACCCATCCTAAAGTATCCATAATTTTATAGAGTGGAATAAGATTTACTACTGCTGGAAACATCATCGTTGCCATTAAGAACACAAAGATAGCATCTCTTCCCTTGAACTTCATTCTTGAATATCCATATCCGGCCAATGAAACAATTACTAAAACCAATACTGTTTGCGATACCGAAATAATTAACGAGTTCATAAACCATTTGGCTACTGGAGCACTTGTGTTTTGAAAAAGAACATCTTGATAATTACCTATAACCCAATGAATCGGAAGGATCGTGAAAGCATTTGATTGAATGTCAGCTTCACTTTTAAATGATGAAAAGAATGTATACAATAGAGGAATTACCCAAATTACGGCCATTAAGGTTAAAAATATAATAGAAACAAATTTTGAAACTGCTTTTTTCTCCAAAGAAAAAGCACCTCCTAATCACGTTGTCTTAAAAAGATAAATTGTATGGCTGAAACGACCATAATACATAAGCCAAGGACCACAGCCATTGCTGATCCAATACCTGCAATAGAAATTCCCGAACCAAATGCGTTTTGTTGAATGTACATTAATAACACGGAAGTTGAGCTCGTTGGTCCGCCATTTGTGAGCATGAGTGGTTGTCCATATACGTTAAATTGAGAAATGGTCGTAATCACAAGGGTATATAATATTTGAGCTCTTATGCTAGGGAGAGTAATTCTAAAAAACTTTTGAACGCTATTTGCCCCATCTATCGAGGCAGCTTCATATAAATCTTTTGGAATACCGTTAAGTGCTGCCTGATATATGATCATATTGGCACCAATCGTCCACCACACGGTTACAATAACTAACGTAATCCATGCATATGGTTGTGTAGCTACCCAGTTCGTATCAACATTCAGGTAATGATTAATCGGTCCAAAAGAAACACTAAATAGCATATAAAAGATAATCATTACTGCCGAAACTGAGAACAATGTAGGCATGTAGAATAATGCCTGAAAAAACTTTAATCCCTTGGGTTTCGTATTAAGACTTGCAGCTAAAAGTAATGGAATAATGATACAGGCTGGAACTGTAAAAAGCACAAATTTAAAAGTATTTCCTAAACCAACACGCAGCTGTTCATAAAATGTAGAATCTTTGTTTACTAATATTTCGGTATAATTAGCAAGACCTACAAATTCTGGATCACCAATTAAATCCCAGTTGGTAAAGGATATATAAATACCATAAAAAGTGGGGAGTAAAAAGAAAATGGCAAATAAAATGAGATGTGGACCAATGTAAAGATAGGGAGATAGATTCAATCGTTTTTTTCTATGCTTCTTTTCAAGAACTGATGACATATGTAATTCCTTTGTCTCTTCAACATTTATCATATATTTTAACTCCTATTCTTTAGTTATCGAATAGAGAGAGAAATCCTTAAGGCCATATAAGGATTTCTCAATAATTTACATTAATCGTCAATAGGGTTATTTCTTATTATTTGTTGCGATCTTATCCTCAACAGCTTTTTGAGCAGCTTTTAACCCTTTATCAATATTTAATTTTCCAAAAATAGCATCCCCTACTAATTTATCAACTTCTTCAGCAACAAAGCCATTATACTTATAATCAAAGATTTTGAGAGTTTTCTGTAATTCCGGATCTTCGATTAAGAAGGCTTGTGGCAATTTTTTATATTCTGGATTTGCCAACGTTGCTAATGCTGCAGGATTTTGCCCGGCTTGTGCCCATGGAAGAGAATTTTCGCGAACGTATTCAAGGAAATCCATGATACCCTTCTCTTTTTCTTCTGATCGATTTTTATCGGTAAACATTACAAATTGGTGAGATGATGTCCAATTCACGATTTTATCAGGCGAAATTTGTGGGAAATTTGTTAAGCCCCAATTTAATTTTTTTGATTCTTTTAAACTGTTTTGCATCCAAATACCTTCAGGATAAAAGATAGCTTTACCGGATTTAAATAACTGGCCAGGGTCTTCCCCATCCTTGTTCGCAATTTTATCATCGATGAGACCTTTTAATAATTGCAGTGCTTCCTTCGCTTCTGGAGTATCAAGTGTTGGTTTTTCACCATCACTTGTAATATCCCCGCCAAGTTGATTGTAAATAGATAAGAAAATTGGTCGAGTCCAAGTTATACCAATACCTGTAATCTTGTCATTTTTGGATTTTTCTCCAGCTGCTCTTATTTCATCAAAAGTAATAACATTATCATCTAGGGCATTCGGTGCATATTTTTCTAATAAATCTTTATTGTAGTACATAACAAAACTGTGTACGTCTAGCGGAACACTATATCTGCTGCCATTAATGTCACCAATGTTCCATCCTGCTGGTACATAGTTTTCTGCTTTAATTCCAGGGTAATCAGCTAATTTATCATCATAAGGTGTTAAAAGATCATTATCAACAAATTGTTTAATCCTCTCAGCATGTACAATCGTCAGATCAGGAATCCCTTTTCCTGAGTTCACTACAGTTGGAATCTTTTTATACATATCATCTGCTTCAATTGATACATTTTTCACCTTAAATTTTGGATTGGTCTTGTTGTAATCATTTACAATTTGTTTCATGTTTTCACCATCAGGACCTGTAAATGGATTCCAATATACAATCTCATTTTTAGCTGTACTAGTACTTGAAGAGCTTGAAGAACTTGAACTACATCCTGATAAAGCAACTAATAACACTAAAATGATAGAAAACATAGAAACTACTTTTTTTCTCATATTGTTTCCCCCTGATTCGTTAATTAATATTTTACCTGCCAACCAAAAATCCTGTCTCCCTCCCTTTTCTGCATTTTAATAGAATTGGGATTTATTAAAACTGGGAATAAAAATCCTATTTAACAATCCCAGCATGCCACATATCATTAATCATTCGAATCTTTTTTAAATCACACTTTGGAGTACGATCGTACATCAATAGACCATTAATCTCCTGTTCAACATCTGTTAATTGTGTATAACAATATCCATGTAATGAATGCGATTCATACACTGCCTTCATGACACGCTCATAGTCAGCCAGGTAATCTTCCTCATTCGTAACAGTCGTGTAACCCCAGCCAATTTCTCTATTAAGTTTAAACCCAATTCCGCCAAACTCTGTTAATAGAATGGGTTCGCCACCATGGTTAAATCCTTCTGTATAGATTCTTCTACCCGCTGGTCTGAGTTAAGTAAATTTTCTTTATTGAGTAGTGCATTTCGAAACTCATCGTATTTTTCATATTCATATTTTTGTCCATGATTATAGTTATGGATTGCACAAATATCGGTTTTTGTTAATTCCCAGCCATCATTTGAAATGACTAGCCTTGTTGTATCAAGTGAATGAATGAAATGATACATCGCTGCCGAGTGGTGCTTTTGTTGTTCATTATTACATATGAGCGGAACACCCCAGCTCTCGTTCAACGGAACCCATGTTACAATACACGGATGGTTGTAGTCTCTGTTTATGATTTCAATCCATTCATTTGTGAGACGGGCAACGGCGTCTTCACTGAAAGATGGAGCTGCGGCACATTCTCCCCAAACCAGGAAGCCTAATTTATCTGCCCAATATAAAAATAATGGATCCTCTACCTTTTGATGTTTCCTGCATCCGTTAAATCCCATTTCTTTTGAAAGTTCGATATCCTTCTTTAAATCCTGTTAAGTTGGAGCTGTTAGTAAACCTTCTGGCCAGTACCCTTGATCGAGCACTAGTTTTTGATAGTATGGTTTATTATTTAAATAGACCATCCCATTTTCAGTATGAATTTTTCTCATTCCAAAATAAGAGGTGATTTCATCCAGAATATGATCCTGTTCTCTCATACGTATCGTCACATCAAAAAGGTTAGGAGTTTCTGGTGTCCAATTCCATCCAGCATGATGAAAACCGGTTCTGAATATTTTCCTATTATATAGATTAATAGATCGCTTTAAATATCCATCCGTTATTAATACTGTGTCTTTAACTACTTTTTCTCCTTTAAAGGAAATATCAATTTCGAGGCTTTTTTCAACATATTCACCTGAAAATTCAACATCTATAATAATGTCTCCATTATCAATATCTGGAGTAAACTTTACCTTCTTTATATGAGTTTTATTTACTGCCTCCAACCAAACCGTTTGCCAAATTCCAGTGATTCCCGTATACCAGATTCCACCTGGCTTATCAAGCCAATATTGCTTCCCTCTGGGGATCGTTTCCTCTATAGATGGATCTTCGACTCTCACAACCACTGTCTGCATTCCACTTATTAAGTAACTCGTTATGTCAAAGGAGAATGGGGTGTGTCCACCTTCGTGCGTTCCAGCCAGTTTTCCATTAATAAAAACCGTTGCCCGATAGTCTACTGCTCCAAAGTGCAACATTATTTGTTTGCCAGCCATTGTATCAGGGATCACAAATTCTCTCCGATACCAGACCCAATCATGAAACGAAGAGTCATTTATCCCGCTAAGCTTTGATTGAAAGGCAAAAGGTACATTTATTTTTCGTGTATATTCCTTATGTTTTTCAAACCATTTCTCATCGAATCCGATATTCTGATCATCAAATTCGAATTCCCAGTCACCATTTAAATTAACCCAATTACTTCTTACGAATTGTGGTCGGGGATATTCTTGTCGCAATACCATAAACTTCTCCTTTAAATTATGGAATTAATTATCATTAATAGTTTTGATTTTCTTTAGATCTACTTTTGGTACTCTATCTTCATTCAATAATCCATTAATCTCTTGTTGCACATCTGTAATTTGTGTATAGCAAAACCCGCTTATATAGGGTGTATTTTTAATTCCTTGAGTAATAGATTCATAACGACGTAAAAAGTCATCTTCACTCGTTACTTGGTTACCATATCCCCAGCCTTTTTCTGAATCAAACGCGATGCCTCCATACTCACTTAGAATGATTGGCTGACCCTTGTATGTATAACCTTTTGCCATAGCATGCTTAGAATGATTAAAAGCAATTTCATTATTAACTATTTTTTCCTTATTGTTATAACGCTTTAAAAATCTATCACCGTATTCCTCATAATCATGTAAAGTAATAATGTCTGAAATAGTATGCTCCCAACCATCATTGACAATAACAGGCCGCATACTATCCATAGCTTTAGTAAGATAATAGATTCCTTCTGTAAACGTTTGTTGTTTACGGTCCGTATAAACATTTTTAATGCCCCAAGATTCATTAAAAGGCGTCCACGTTATGATGCTTGGATGATTATAATGCTGTTTTACAACTTCTATCCATTCTTCTGTGAAATTTTGAATAGCCTCATCTGAAAATTCATATGTTGCAGCCATTTCAGACCAAACTAGTAATCCTTTTTTATCCGCCCAGTATAAATAACGTTGATCTTCCACTTTCATATGCTTTCTTACACCGTTGAACCCCATCTCTAGTGTTCGATCTATATCCTCAACAATCGCCTCATCAGAAGGAGGAGTTAAATGTGATTCTCCCCAATAGCCTTGATCTAAAATGAGTTTTTGATAGATTGGAATGTTATTAAGCAATACATTGCCGTTTTCAATAGAAATTTTCCTCATACCAAAATATGACTTTACTTTATCTACTTCTATTCCATTTTTATATAATGTAAATTCAATATCATATAGATTTGGAGATTGAGGGCTCCAATGAAGAACTCTCCAATGATGAAATTCACTTGCAATATTCGTAATAATTGTCTGTACTCGTCGAATTACGGTTTGCTCAAATGATTTTACTTGCATACCATTAAAGGATATTGACGTCCTTAATTCTAAGGACTGATAAGTGTCATCTGAAATTTCATACTCAAACTCAACTGATTCCTTATCAATATCAGGCGTTATTTTGACAGTTTCAAGATGCGCTTCATTTAAAAATTCAAGCCACACTGTTTGCCATATTCCAGTTGTTTGAACATACCAGCATTCATAGCTATTTTCCAGCCACCTTTGTTTACCTCTTGGTTGAAAACAACTTTGACTATCTTCAATTTTTACGACGATGTTTAATTCCAGCTTTTCATCTAAATAATCAGTTATATTGAATGAAAAAGCGATTTGCCCTCCCCTTTTTTTACCAACAAATGTACCGTTTACCCATACCTTTGTTATATAATCAGCAGCCTGAAAATGGAGAATAATGTTCTTTTTTTCATATTCACTAGGAACAGCAACACTTTTCTGATACCAGACATTTGGACAAAATATTTCCTCTCCAATGCCGCTAGCCTTTGTTTCATACGTAAAGGGGACAATAATTTTTTTATCAAAGTGTTGCTCTAAATACCATTTTTCCTTTTCACCTTGATTCTCTCGATCAAATTTAAAATTCCATTCCCCATTTAAATTCATCCACTCTTGTCTTTCAAATTGAGGACGAGGATATTCTTTTCTTGGGATATTTTTTTCCATCATTCAACAATCTCCTTTAATGGAACCTGTACTGGCACAAAGTTTTTCACTTTTCTGAAAGTGCTTACAACTATATATTATATTAACTGATTTAACATTAATATACTAAATTTAGTATAAATTATACTTTTATTACCACTTAATAATTCAGAAAAATTGGGATTAGACAAAAAATAAAACCTAACTTTGACAAGAAGTTTTGTCAAAGTTAGATTTTATCAACTAATAATAAGCTTTCAAAATGCTCACACTGATTAAGTTTAACTGGCACAAAAATTCTTCTTGGATTATAGGTGCCATCAATTTGTTCTAATAAGAGCTCTACTGTTTTTTTGCTGCATTCTTCAATATTCTGCTCTATAAACGAAATTCCGGAAATTCCTGGTGGATCAAATGTAATTAATTCGATATCTCTGCCTGTTTCATTCTTAAGAGAAGTAATGGCTAAATGGGTATAGGAAGCCAGTTCAGCATTCATTGTAAACACTGCGGTCATTTCTGGTTTGGTCAATAGAAAATCTTTAATTAACTTGGGCGTTTTATTTTTAGAAATATCATTGAATTCTAATGTTAGCCAAAGATTTTTATTAATGGTGGTTTTCCGCTTTAATAAAGCATCCTCAAATCCTTTTGCCCTCTCTTCGGTAACCGTATTTGTAATAATTGGAGAAATTAACCCAATATTTTTATGTCCTTTATCTAATAAATATGAAATAGCTTCTAGAGTTCCATTTTCATTTTCTGAAGCCACACTATATGTTAAGATATTCTCCAAATATCGATCAATCAACACAAATGGAAACTTATCCAAGGAAAGTCGCAGCACTGCTTCGTTATAATTCTCTTTTTCGGTAGGAAAAATGATCATACCTTTAACTTCCATTTTTTTATACATTTCGATGGCAATTGCTTCCTCAAATTGGGACTCTCTTGTTATTTTTACGATTAATTGATGTCCATTTTTTGCAACATATTTTTCAATATAATTAACGAACTCTTGATCAATTTTGGTTTTCATCGTCGGTAAAATAAGTCCTATAAACCCTTTGGATTTATTCTGTTGATTCATCGAAGATGTAAAAGCACTCTCACTAACAAACGTTCCTTTCCCTTTTATTCTTTCTACTATTCCTTCCTCTGCAAGACCAGCAAGTGCATTCTTTGTCGTAATCTGACTTACATGATATTCCTCCATTAACTCTTTTTCGGAAGGAACACGATCACCCATTCGCAGCTTTCCGGATTGTATTTGTTCCTTAATTTTATTCTTTATTTGTTGATAAAGCGGTTCATTTTTAATCTTAACTCACCCTTCGTTCTTTATATACTAACTTATATTAACTATACTAATACCTAATATATTATTCTACAATTTATTTGTCTACCTAAATTAACATTAATCTGCATTATATTATCTCCTTTTTCAAACTTTTTTGGAAAAAACTGAATAAAAAAAGGGGGATATTACGTCTAATTAGGTTAGGAACATTAACATTTTTGAACCGAGGTGACAACATGTATAAATTATTAGAAATTCCTATAAGAATTTTTCTTATGGTATCAGGAATCCTTTTTGTGTTTGCTTTACCATCTTTAGTCGGAATAGGAGATACACTCACCATTAACTTTCAACCCTTTTGGAAGTATGTCGAAGCCAATTTTCAAAAGATAACCCAATTAGGCAGCCACAGTTTCATTCGTTTATATGAACAATTGAATCTGGCTGAAAGCTATCTTTATTCGATGACGATTGTCTTCAGTTCTCTATTGGTGGTCGTCTTCGTTGGGATGGCCGTGGCGATTTTGGTACAAATGGCTCCTAAAAAACTAGGAAACCTCTTTAAGAAAGTGATCAATTTTTTTGAAGCCGTACCGGACCTGCTTATCCTTTTTCTTTTTCAGTTTTTCGTTATTACACTTTATAAAACGACTGGTCTTAAGTTTTTACAGTTGTACGGTAACTTTGGTCATAAGCCATATGTAATACCGATCATTACCGTTTCATTTCTCCCAACCCTGTTTCTAATCCAATTTTTTATTAAGGTTTTGGAAGAGGAAGAGTTACGGGATTATGTTCTATACGGAAAAGCCAAGGGGCTCAGCCAGTTTAGAGTATTAATGGTTCATATGCTTCGCAACATTTTTCCGCTTTATATCATTCAGCTAAGAACTAGTATTTGGATCATTCTATCTACTATTTATCTCTTAGAGTTTATGCTTAACATTCCCGGCTTTACGAAAAATTTTGTGATATCCATTGGGACCGGAGAAATCTTAATGCTTGTTATTTGCCTGCTGTTGTTTACCGTACCTCTGCTGTTGATAGAAGCAACTGGCTACCTGGTGTCGAGGTTTTATAAAGGGAAGGAGAGTGCTAGTTTATGAGGACATATAGAAAAACAACCATTGGCGCCGCCATCCTTGTCCTTCTCTTTCTGGCTAGTTATTTCTATCCCCTTTACGGACCGGAGGACTTTAATAAGCAGACTATAATTATGGATGAAAAGTCTAATGTGATTGGCAGGGCACCGTTTCCACCTTCTTTGGAACATATCATAGGAACGGACCGAAACGGAGCGAATATGCTTCTTTTATTATTGTATGGTGCGAAATATACCCTGATCACCGCATTGGTGGTTGCCTTCTTAAGGGTTTTGCTCGGAGGATTAATGGGGGTATTTCTATCTCTTTATGCTCCATTATTAAAAAAATACTTTAAAGATTTCTTCATCATTTTTCGATACATACCCACTGTATTATTAGGAATCGTGGTCATGCTGCCGGTGCACGGTATGTTTGAAAAACCGGTTTCTTCTGTTATTGCTTATCAGATTTTGATGCTTGTGTTTTTGGGTTTTCCGTCGGTAACGATTTTTGCATCCGAACTGACAGATGAATTGACTAAAACTTCCTTTATAAGGAGCTCGTACTTAATGGGGGCAAATAAGTTTCATATTATAAAAAAACATTTGATGCCCTATTTCAAATCCTATGGAATCCTATTTACCATCCAGCAGCTATTAAGTACTTTGCAGTTGACGATGCATCTTGGGTTATTCGGATATTTCCTTGGCGGCCAAACGGTTGGGGGAATTATTGGGTATGATGACCCGCCAAAACCTGCATCTCTTTCTAATGAGTGGGCTGGTTTAATTGGACAAAATCTTTATGACTTTATTCAAGCACCCTGGATCATTTTTGGCCCCATTTTTGGTTTTCTATTTGTTATCTTAATAGTGAATATGATGAAAAAAGAACTAGAAGAAAATTTGAATGGTGCTTTGTTCATAAAAAGGAAAAAGAAAAAAGCAGAGTCCACGTCATCTTTTTCAAGCCAACCTGCGAAGGAACAGTTTGTTTTTGTTGAAAGTGATGAGTTATTAAAAGGAGCTGCTCATGCAGAAAAAGTAAGGCCTCGGAAAAAGTTTATTGGCAGGAAAGCTCTCTTAGTGGCATTAGCAGTGATCCTATTGGTGGTAATGGTTGTTTATAACCCCGGAAAAAAGACCTCAAATACGGAGTCAGCTGCTGAAAACAATGAGAAGAATCCATCTCAACCGGTTTCTATTAATGTGCCTAATGCTCAGACAGCTTCTGATCCACTGGAGCAAAGACCTCATGCCGTGGGGGAGGAGATTGAAATATCTGGCTCCACGCTGACTGTGACAAAGGTGGAAAAATCGGAGGGGAATGCAAGAGAGAAACCAAGAGAGGGAAGTGAGTTTATTATTGTAACGGTTCAACTAAAAAATACAGGAAAAGAACCGATGCGTTACGATCCTGCTTTTTTCGATGTGCTCGATAATAAAGGAAAGTCTTATCCACAGCCATTCATCATGATTGATATTGATACCACGCTTCCATCAGGAGATTTAGCGGCAGGGGAAAGCATTACCGGGACACTTGCCTTTGAAATGCCAAAAGATGTAAAGTTAAAACTCCGCTATTATCCTTTTCATGCTGTGGATGAATATGTGGTTAATCTCTAAACGTTTAAATGGCCTTCATCACATGATGAAGGCCATTTTTACACCAAAAAAACTAGCAGAACCATCCCCTCGGACTATGCCTTATAAATTAATACATAATCACCCGGTCCGATGAGCGCCACTCCAAGGACTAAAGCTTTGGGCTTTGTTTTGATAATGACCTTTAATGGACTGTTTAAGGAAGAAGCATTTTTTTCTACTGTCAACTACCCTAATAAGTACTCTTCCATTACCTTTATCTGACTTTTTCACGGCATAATTTTAATACAGCATTAAGTAAAACGTTAGTACCTTTAGCGCAGTCTTCATATGAAGTTAATTCATCCTCACGATGACTGTAGCCATTTATACTTGGTACAAAAATCATTGCAGTTGGTATATAGGAAGCGATGAATTGAGCATCATGGCCAGCGCCGCTATACATTCGATTTTCTTTATAGCCTAACTCTTTGCAAGTGGATTCCAAAGCATCGATTACTTCTTCATTAAAGTCAACTGTATCTCGATCCCATAGAAGTGTTGATTTGATTGAGCATCCATTTGTATTTTTGGGTAATTGCTCCACGATTCGACTTACTTCGGCAATGACCCCAGGATCCTGATGTCTTGCCTCTAAAGTAAAGGTTACCTCTGAAGGAATAACGGTATGGATATTTGGATAGGCATTGATCCTTCCGATGGTGTAAACAAGATCCGAATCTAGTCTTTGTAATTGTTTTTGCATATCTGCAATCATATTAGCAGCAGTGAACATTGGATCTTTACGCATGCTAATCGGTGTGGTACCTGCATGATTGGATTCTCCATAGACAGTGATTTCGTAGCATACCATTCCTAGCACACCTACTACAACGCCGATATCTATGTTTCTCCTTTCAAGTACAGGTCCTTGTTCAATATGCAGTTCGATATAAGCGCTCGCTTCTTTTAAACGATTTTTCTCAGGTCCTTCGAAACCGCTTTCATTTAATGCTTGAGCAAATGAAATGCCATTTTTATCTGTTGAAGCGAGCATTTTTGTCTTATCAAACTTTCCGGATAACACACCGGAAGACATAAGAGATGGCTCAAACCGGGCTCCTTCTTCATTTGTAAAATTGACAATCGTAATTGGGTAGTCTAACTCGATATTTTCATCTCTTATCGTATAGACAGTCTCTATAGCAGTTAGGACACCGAGCACACCATCGAAACGCCCGCCTTTGGTAACAGAGTCCAAATGAGAACCTATGACAATAGGAGGCAAGTTTTTCTTTCCTGGTAATGTTGCATACATGGTCCCCATATCATCGTAGGTTACGATCATCCCTATTTCTTCGCATATTGTTTGGAATTTCTTACGTGCTGCGATATCTTCCGCAGATAATGAAAGCCTCGTTACTCCGTTGTTATCTGTTTGGCCAAACAAACTAAATAAATCAATTAATTTTTCAAGTCGATTCGCATTACACTTTATCACAAGGAGCCCTCCTTTAATTACTTTGCCAATTCTTCTACTACCTTGGAACTTTCTCTTGCTACAAGTGTGTTAGTTAGTAAACTTACACCTACTCCAATGAAAATATTAACCGCAATGGCTACAAATCCAATGTTGATATCATTAATGACACTTGGAATATTTGGGAAAATATTTGCTAATTTAAATGCAGTGACAGAATTAAATAATACGATGGAAACACCAGTTATAATACCGGCAATCGCCCCGTACGCATTCATGAACTTTGTATTAAAGAATCCGAAAATCAGCGCAGGCACTAATTGGGTAATTAAACCATATGACATGATGTTTAGAATAGCCAAAGCTTCTCCACCGAAAATACTGAAAATATAAGCTGTTAAAATAATGAATAAAACAAATAATTTAGACACGGTCAGCTGCTGGCGATCGGATGAATTTGGCTTAATTAACTTATAAAAACCTGTCATTAACCCGACTGCTCCGGACATGACCATAACGGATACCGGTACTAACGCAGTAAGTACGCCGGCCCCTCCAACAATTCCTACAAACCAAGGATCAAATGTTTGCATCGTGAGACGTAACAGTGACAGGTCACCGTCAGCACCTTCTAAGCCAGGTACTTGAATAATCGCTGAAAATCCAATAAAGAAGGCAAATAAAATTAAAATCGTATACAACGGCAGCGTGATTGCATTTTTCTTTAATGCACGTTCACTTTTAGCGGATAATACTACACTAAACGACTGTGGTAATAGGTAAAAACCAAATGCATTTAGTACGATAGTAGAAATAAACCATGACTTACTTAAGCCTTCAGATGCAAAGGTTAAGACTTCCGGTTTAGTTGTTTGAAGGGCTTCGAATAAAGGCCTGATTCCGCCAAAATAGTGATAAGGAATATAGATACCTAAGAACACAATCACAAATAAAATCATGATATCTTTTAATACGGCATTCCAAGCAGATCCATGGATCCCAGAGACAGTAACATAGATCGTCACAATCGCTGCACCGATCGTCGAAGCCATTAATGGTGAAATGGTTCCATAAGAAGCTTCTGATACGATAATTCCTAATCCTTTTAATTGGATGACGATATATGGGATGAGCGCAATTAAACCGATGAAGGCGACAACCAAACCAAGAGCTTTACTTTTATAAGTTTTCATAAAGTATTGGGGCTGTGAAATGACCCCATGCTTGTTCGCAAAACGCCAAATTTTAGGGACCATCCAATAGGAAAGCACATAGGCCAAGCAAATATAGGCTGGAACATAGTAAGCTGCTGCACCTTTTGAATAGGCCCATCCGCTGCCTCCTAAAAAGGTAAAGGTGGTGTAAACTTCACCAGCAATGAGCAAGAATACGAATAGTGTGCCAAATCCTTTATTCCCAACCGCGAATTCATTGACGTTCATCTCTTTTCCACGGGTTGCTCGAATTCCTAAGTATAAAGCGACCATAGCTACAAGAAAGATAATGATTAAAGCACTGTTCATTACACTTCACTTCCTTTATTTGCAGGATCTAATTTATACACGATGAACAGAACAACCGATGATAGAATCATCCATAATACAATCCAAAACAGTAAGAATGGCACTCCTAAAATATACGGTTCAATGCGATCAGCTACTGGCAGAAGAACACACATTCCAATAAAAGGAATAATCAGTAATAGTTGTGCATACTTTCTCACTTAATTCCCACTCCATTCCTATTCTTGTTTTTTTCATAAACCATTTCACCATCTAGCATCGTTGCATCCACTTTAATTTCGGTTATCTTTTCGATAGGACTGTTTAATAGAGAAGTATTTAATATCACTAAATCTGCCAATTTACCTGCTTCAATGCTGCCTTTACTCTTTTCATCAAAGCTTGCAAAGGCCGCGTTATACGTATACATTCGAATGGCATCCATCAGAGACACCTTTTGTTGCTGTCCAAAAGCTGTACCTTGTCGGGTTAATCGAGCAACGGCTGTGTAAATGCCCACAAGTGGGTTAATTGTTGTTATCGGTGCATCTGATCCGGCGGCGGTGATGATGCCTTGGTCCATTAAGTCCTTCGCTGCATACATATAATCAGTTCGTTCACCATAATTACGGATATAACTTTCACCGAATTCATATGGGAAGGATGGATTGAGTATCGGAATAACATTTAGCCCCCTAGCTTTTTCTTGCAGGTCTGGCGGACAAATTCCTAAATGCTCTACACGATGACGATGATCCTCGCGCGGTTGTTCATGTAATAAACGTTCAATCACACCCAAATATTGTTCAATCGCCTTATCTCCTTGGGCATGTACGGTAATTTGATAGTCATTTTGATGGGCTTCGGAGAGGATTGAATAAAGTTCATCATCTGTATACATCAAGTAACCGTAATTGTCCCCATCACTTGTGTAAGGCTCACGCGTAGCGATGGTCGGTCCTGTACTGCTGCCATCAGTAAATAGTTTGGCAGGTCCAATTTTGAAAAAGTCATTGCCCGTATGAGTCATGACACCAGCCTTTATCATGTTTTTCGTAAAGTTTTCGCAATCGTTTAGACTGGCAATCATGGCATAAATCCTGACTTTTATGTGCTTTTTATTTGAAGCTTTTTGCATGATTCTAAAGGTGTTTTCGTCAAATCCTCCTGCATCGTGGACACTTGTAATTCCATAAGCAAATAATTGTTCTTGCGCTTTTGTCAGTGCATCAAACAATTCTTCATCACTATAAGTCACATATTGATTAAATTGTAAAAAGGCATTCTCGATGAGGCGACCTGTAAATTTGCCGTTGATGTCTTTCTCTATGGTTCCGCCTTGAGGATCAGGAGTTGCTGCATCAATATCGGCTAACTTTAAGGCAGCTGAATTAACAATGCCGATATGCCCGCAGGTTCGGGTAATGACGATCGGGTGTTCTTCTGTTAATTGATCTAGTTCTTGAATGGTGGGATAACGTTGCTCTTCTACCATTAGCTCATTGAATCCAAATACGCGTATAATTTGTCCATTTTTCGCCTTTTGAACAATAGATGCTAATTTTTCTAATAGCTCCTGTACCGAGTTAATCGAGGGTTCTTTACAGTTGAGGTGCATTAATGTATTGCCGTATAAAAAAAGATGCATATGAGCATCAATCAGACCCGGCAAAACAGATCTTCCATGCAAATCAATGACTTTTGTTGAGGAGGTAATGAGCTTTTTAATTTCTTCTGTTGTTCCTACTGCTGCAATTTTTTTGTCTTCTATCAAACATGCTTCAAAGACTTCGTTTCTACCATTCACTGAAATGACTTCACCGTTTAATAGAGCTGTCTGATTCATTGGTCCACTCCTTTATCTAAATTTTTAGATTATAACAAAAATAAATATAACATAGCTTTTTAACCGCTCGGTATGAACATAATGTAAAGAAGTTTTCTTAACCGTTTTACATTATGTTATATTATTCTTTGTAAGCGCTCTTTTGGAGGGGAGGTTCAAAATGTCTTATTCGCTAACGGTTCAAGATTTATTTGATAAAAAACATTTTCAAAACGTGGAGATTATAGCAGGTCAAGGCGGGGTTTCGAATACAATCAAGTGGGTTCATATACTAGAATCGAAAGAGATCACTAGTTTAATAAAGGGCAACGAATTAATTTTAACAACTGGAATTCAACTCATAGAGGAAAAGACTCTATTCAATTTTGTAGAACAACTGATCGCAAAAGAAGCAGCCGGATTATGTATTGAATTTGGTGAACATATTCAATCTGTACCTCATCATGTAATCGAGTTAGCCAATTTACATCTTTTCCCCATTCTTGTGTTTAGTGAGATTGTTCCCTTTATTGAAATAACACAAGAAATACATAGTGTATTAATTAATCAACAGTATGAAATGATCAAACGGTTGGAGAATTATTCTCAAGAAATCAACAAATTAACATTGAAAATCACTCATTATGAACATATTTTATTGAGACTTAATAGATTTTTAAACATGAACGTTGCCTTTATCATAAACGGTCAGCAGCCATTTTTTATACCAAATGAAAAACACCAGATATATAAAAACTTAAGAGACAATTATGAAACAAAGGGGAGTTCAAGGCATTTTGCCAAATGTGAAGTAAATATATTAGAAGAACGTTATGGGGAAGTATGTATTTTCACAGAGGATCGTACGATTAATGAGTTTGAATTGTTAGTATTGGATCGAACGGTTATTGCCCTATCCCAATATTTGTTACGCAGTTTATATATAGAAGAGAAACAAAATATGCACTCCCGAATGTTATTAGAGGCTTGGTTAGGTGGAACGGTTGAAGATTCTGTAATCGCCTCCTTTTTAAAGGAACAGAGTTTTCACCATTTATTAAATTGCTCTTACTTTGTATTAATCGATCAGATAAAGAAATCAAAAAAAGAAAATGACTTAAATTATTACAAATTATACACCCGGAATGTTTTTGAAAAAAAAGGATTCGTTTTATTTCTATTAGAAGAAAAACAACGGCTAATTTATATTATTGCGGATATCTATGGATATGATCTAAAACACCGTATTATCGAATGCATAGAGAAAATCAAGAACTTTAGAAAGAATCATAAATATATAGATCTATCTGTCACTACCGCTGTCGGGCAGATTGTAAAACAATATAAATTAGTCCATCAAAGTTACGAAACGGCACAGGATACCCTGTTAATCCGAAGTAATGCTGCTCATCTTTCTTATTTTTATGAAGATCTGTACTTACATCAATTAGTTCTTCAGCTGCAAAAAAATAAAGCCATTATGGATTTAGCCAAAAGATATTTAGAGCCCCTCTATGAATACGATGCTAAAAATAATGGGAATCTGATTGTAACATTACAGGTTTATCTACAATGTAATTGTCAGAAAAATGAGACGGCTGAAAATCTATTTATTGTTCGTCAAACGTTATATCATCGTTTGTCTAAAATTGAAAGCTTAATAGGCAGTGATTATATGCTTCCGCCTAAGCGGCTTGTTGTTGAATTAATGCTGCTCGCTACTCAATTTAATTTCCAGTCTGCAGATGTAGAAAATCTCTCTTAAGAAAGAGGGATTTTTTTTCGTACAAAAAGTTGTCAATATGTGAAACGTCTTTCGAAAACGTTTTACATTATGTCTGATGATAATAGGTCCGTAACCCTTCACAATAAAGACAGACGAAACAAATTGTAAAGGAGTGACTCAAATGGGTAATGTTCAAACAGGTGAAAATTTAGTCACGAAAGATGAGAAATATCTTTGGCATTCAATGAAGCCGTATAACCCGCAAGCTACTTCCATCATTCAAAAAGCGGAAGGTGCTTGGCTGACAGATATTGAGGGCAATCGTTATTTAGATGCCATGTCGGGATTATGGTGTGTAAATGTTGGTTATGGAAGAGAAGAAATAGCAAAAGCGGCATATGACCAACTTTTAGAGAATAACTATACACCATTAACAAATGGGCATCCTACAGCGATTTTACTTGCTGAAAAAATCAGCGAATTATTAGGTGGAGATTATGTAGTATTTTTCTCCAATAGCGGCTCTGAGGCAAATGAAACAGCATTTAAAATTGTCAGGCAGTATTACCAGCAAAAAGGGCAAGGCAACCGTTATAAAATCGTATCTCGTTATCGTGCCTATCACGGGAACTCCATGGGAGCACTTGCTGCAACAGGGCAAGCAGAACGGAAATATAAATACGAACCATTAGCACCTGGATTTATTCATGTGAAAGCGCCGGATCAATATCGCTCCAATGAGGATGGATTTAAGAATCCAAGCGATTTACCTTCCGTTAAAGCAGTAGACGAAATCATGACATGGGAACATTCAGAAACCATTGCGGCGATGATATTGGAGCCGATTATTACAGGCGGCGGGGTCATTATGCCTCCGGATGATTACTTAAAGGGTGTAAAAGAAGTTTGCGAGAAGCATGGTGCCTTATTAATTGTAGATGAAGTCATTTGCGGCTTCGGACGTACAGGAAAAGCTTTCGGGCATCAGCATTATGGGGTTCAGCCAGACATTATTACCATGGCAAAGGGACTTACCAGCGCTTATATGCCACTTTCAGCAACTGCAGTAAAGAGAGAAATTTATGAGGAGTTTACTAAAAACGGCAATTATGACTTTTTCCGCCACATCAATACATTTGGAGGCTCTCCAGCAGCATGTGCAGTGGCATTAAAAAATCTTGAAATTATGGAACGAGAAAATTTATTTGAACAATCTACTGAAATGGGTGCGATTTTAATAGAAGAATTAAATGCTAGAATTTCACAACATCCTCATGTTGGTGATATTCGCGGAAAAGGATTGCTTGTTGGAATCGAGCTAGTCGAAGACCGCAATACAAAAAATCCTTTACCTGTAGAAAAGGTCAATCAAGTGATTGCAAAGTGCAAAGAACAAGGATTAATTATTGGAAAAAATGGTGTCACCGTAGCAGGATATAACAACGTATTAACATTATCTCCACCATTAAATATTACGTTAGAGGAAAAAGATTTTATTTTAGCAACCTTGGTAAAAGCAATTGAATCATTATAACCAAACGAATCCAAAGAGTAGCTTTTTAAATCGAAAGGAGAACAGGTAGATGACAAACATTACTGATATCAAAGAACTTACACATTTTATTGATGGAAAAATGATCAATGGGGAAAGCGGCCGTTTTTCAGAAGTGTTCAATCCGGCAACAGGAGAAATCATTGCGAAAGTACCATTAGCATCCTCCAATGAAGTGAAAGATGCGATAAAAAAAGCAGAAGCCGCCTTTCCGGCATGGCGTGATCTCTCCGTTGCGAAGCGTGCAGAAGTTGTCCTGAATTTCCGAAACCTGCTTAAGAAAAATAAAGATAAAGTAATTGAATTAATCTGCATCGAAAGTGGTAAAACAGAAGAAGATGCACAGGGTGAAATTACTCGTGGATTAGAATCAGTAGATTTAGCGATTAATGCGCCTCATTTCATGAAGGGTGAGTATTCAGTAAATGTAGGCGGACAAATTAATGCCTATTCAGCTAAATATCCACTTGGTGTAGTGGCAGCCATCTCTCCTTTTAATTTTCCAATCATGGTGCCATTAGCGCAAACAAGTATGGCAGTAGCCGTTGGAAATGCTGTTATCTTAAAAGCTTCTGAGCGTGTACCTATGACCGCTTTATATATTTGTGAATTATGGAAAGAAGCTGGACTGCCAGATGGTATTTGGACAGTTATCAATGGTGATAAAGAGGCGGTAAATGAACTACTTGAAAATCCAGCTGTACAGGCCATTTCATTCGTTGGGTCTACACCAGTAGCACACTATATTTATGAAACTAGCGCTAAATATGGCAAACGTGTGGTTGCCTTAGGCGGCGGAAAAAATAATATGGTCGTTATGCCTGATGCTGATTTAGAACAAGTAGCGAATGCTTTCATCAGTGCAGGGTATGGAGCTGCCTCACAACGGTGTATGGCCATTTCTACATTAATGCCGGTCGGACAAGAAACGGCTGATCGTTTGGTAGAAATTTTAAAAGAAAAGGTTGACAACTTAAAAGTTGGTGCTTTTACAGAAGGTGCAGATTACGGCCCAGTTATTTCCTTGCAAGCAAAAGAAAGCATCCTAAAAGCAATCAATCACAGTGAAGTAGAAGGTGCAACACTCGTTTGTGATGGCCGTAATAAAGACATTACCAAAAATGATGGAGGATTCTTCCTTGCCCCAACGTTGCTTGACCATGTGAAACCAGGTATGAAAATTTATGAAGAAGAAGTTTTCGGTCCTGTTCGTAATATTGTACGTGTTGATAGTTTAGAGGAAGCAATCCAATTAATTAATCAGCAAGAATTAGCAAATGGTGTAACGATCTATACCAATAATGGACTGGCAGCTCGAAAATTCACTACTGAAATTGATGTAGGAATGGTCGGCGTAAATGTACCAATTCCAATTCCAGTTGGCTTTCATAACTTTGCTGGTTTTAAGGGCTCAAGATTTGGCGACGGGCAAATGTTCGGCCCAGATCAAGCACGGTTCTATACGAAGACAAAAACAGTTTCAGAACGCTGGTTATCAGCAAGTGATAATAGTGATCTATCATTTGCATTCCCTAGTAATAAATAATACAGCCAGTGGTTTTGGTGCCTGTCACCCCCCGATTAATGTCGATGAATTCGACAAAATGCGGGTAATGACACGCACTTTTGTCAGCGCCGGAACAGGTTGTTATTCAAGGGAAAATGGGAGTTTAATATCCTTTTAATGATTCAAATTTTTAATATCAGTAAAAAAAGGACAGTAGAGCAGAATAAATGCCCTATCTATCCTTTTTTAGTGCATTTTATGAAAGGGCAAGAGCTACAAATTCAACAGTTTAAATGGCCTTCATCATATGATGAAGGCCAAAATTCTTGATAGAATACTTTAATCTGTTCTTCATCCAGCCGAAAAACCAGCAGAACCGTCCCCTTGGACTATGCCTTATAAATTAATACATAATCCCCGGGTCCGATGAGCGCCACTCCAAGGACTACAGCGATCAAAATAAAGTTATATTCATAACCGCCTTCAGTCATCCAAAAGCCATTCTTGCCATGGACGGTGAAGATGGCATCAATCATAACGATAATGATAAGAATTGCACCCAGCCAGGTGAGCAGTCCCGCTGAAAACAGCAGCCCGCCAGCCAATTCGAATACTCCCGCTAATATCGCCCATGTTTTACCGCCAGTCTTGATTCCAATCGACCCTAAAAATTCACCAAACTTGACGACCCCTGGACCGCCAAACCAGCCGAATAATTTTTGGCATCCATGCCCCACGAACGTCATTCCAACAGCCAATCGAATAATCAAAAGCCCTAAATTAATCATTCCTACCCCTTCTTTCAAAGACGATAGCCCAACATTATTAAAGCCGGACAACTAAATATCCCATTTAACTTACTACTTTTTACTGTTGATTTACCCGGGACCGTTTGATAAAGAACGATAGAACTAATGCTACAAATGCGATTCCGGTTGCAACAATAAAGGCATCATTAATCCCTTCAATCGTAGCTTGTTGCATGGTTTGACCGTAAATTAAATAGGTGGAAAGCTCTTTTCCGGCTGCAGCCGGCAGGTTCGTGAAAGCTGACAGACCTTGACCAAGCTGGGATAAACTGCTGGCTATAAAAGAATTGGAACTTGAGATTGCATCCCCATACCCACTATAATGGAACCCTTGTCTTGTCGTCATGACTGTAACTAGGAAGGCGGTCCCTATACTTCCTGCTACCTGCCTGGCTGTATTGGAGGCAGCCGTCCCATGAGCGCCAAGATGCCGTGGTAACTGATTCAATCCTTCTGTCATGACGGTCATCATGATAAAAGACATTCCAAACATCCGCATCACGTATAAAAACAGAATATGGCCATAACTGGTTGTCATACTTAGACTGGTAAATCCCCATGTGGTAAGTACAGTAATCGCTAATCCAGTAACGGCTAGCCATCTTGCCCCGATTTTATCAAAAAGAGCTCCTGAGATAGGAGACATTATGCCCATCACGATGGCACCTGGAAGCATCAACAGGCCTGATTGTAATGCTGTATACCCTCGAATGTTTTGCAAATAAATCGGAAGTAAGATCATGGCGCCAAACATAGCCATGTTAACAATCATACTGATAACGGTTGTTAAGGCGAAAATATCATATTTAAAGACCCGTAAATTAAGCATTGGCTTTTCTGCCGTCAGTTCGCGCCAAACAAAACAGATTAAAGAAATTATTCCTATGATTAAGGAGATAACCACTGTTCTGCTGGACCAGCCATCATTACCCGCTTCACTGAATCCGTATAACAAGAACCCAAAACCTAGGGTTGAAAATAAAAATCCTGAGAAATCAAATTTAGGATTTGTTACTTTCGTAACGTCCTTCATCCACATGAAGCTAAGAATTAAATCAAGTAAACCGATTGGGATAACAATATCAAACAATAACCGCCATGAAAAATGGCCAATGAGCCACCCGGATAATGTTGGACCGATCGCAGGAGCAAATATCATGACAATCCCCATAATCCCCATAGCCTTGCCGCGTTTTTCCGGAGGGAATAATGCAAAAAATACAGTCATTAACAGGGGCATAATAATACCTGCACCGCATGCCTGAATGACCCTTCCAATCATGAGCATACTAAAGTTTGCTGACACTGAACAAACTACCGAACCCAATGTAAATAAGAAAATGGCGCTAATGAACAGTTTTCTTGTTCCAAACTTCTCTATTAAAAAGGCCGTTATAGGAATCGCAATTCCGTTTACTAACATATATCCTGTGGAGAGCCATTGTACGGTATTAGCTGAAATTCCTAAATCATTCATAATATGCGGAATGGCCACATTCAGTAAGGTTTGATTCAGAATGGCAACAAACGCACCTAGCATTAAAGCCACAAGAATTTTTCCGTTTCCTGATTCTTTTTCAGCATCGGAAGCAGATGGTTCTTTCTGCTTTTTCATGCTTTCTTTCGGCTGAACATCCTCCTGTGCAGATTTCAATTCTGCTTCCATTTCTTCAGAATCTTTCAGCACTTCCTGCGATGTAATCTCTTCAGCCTTTATGTCCTTGTTTTCATTCAGAGGTAAAATTTGCTCAATCTCCTCATTCTTTATCTCAGAATGAACAGCCTTCTCAATTACCTCTTCATTCATCTTTTCTGTTTGTGCTCTACGCGACTTCTTTTTATTGATGATATTAAAATTTATTAAAAGCAGCAGCAAAAGGCCTAAGACAACATAAACAGTGATATAAATTAACATGTTATCACCTACTTATGAATCCGTACTGTTACGTTCATACCGGGAACGATGGCTACACCTTTATTATCATCAATAGAAATTTTTACCGGAATCACTTGAGTCACTTTGGTGTAGTTCCCTGTATTATTCGAACTTGGTAACAGAGAAAATGTTCCAGCCGTCGCTAAACCGATTTGCTGAACTTTTCCTTTTAACGTGTTATTTGGAAAAGCATCCACATAGATATCGACATCCTGCCCGATTGTCACTTCATCAATTTTGGTTTCCTCAATATTTGCTGTAACCCAAAGATTATTAAAATCATATTCTTTCGCTAATGGTGTTCCTGCAGCCACAAATGAATTTTGAACTCCACTATTTTGAACAATCGTTCCGTCAGTTGGCATCGTTACATTCATGTCTATAGGTTTCCCATCTGCATCTGTTGTTGTGATGGTCCCAACTTTAGAATCCTTTGAAAAATGATCACCGAGATTGCCTTTCCAATCAGTCAATTTTCCATTGGCCGGAGCCGCAATCGTTACTTGTTGTCCTGCTATTTGGGCATTATCCGTGGATAAATAATTTACTGCTCCATTATAGTAGGCATATCCTCCAACACCACCACCCACTAATATAAGCAGAATAATTATGTTCAATAAGAGCAATTTTTTAGTGCTCATTCATTTTTCCTCCCTTAATGGTTGAATCGTTTAAAGAGTGCGGTTTAGTGATCTCCAATTCATTATTTTGTCCGCCCATCACGCTCTCCCTTCTTTTGCTTTCCTTATTTAAATCCGTATAGAATGCAGTACGTTCAGAACAAATTATAAATAATCTACTTTTGAGCGTCAATAAACAAAATGACACATTGTCACACCGAATATTGACAAATAAATATAGGAAGATTATCATATTTCTAAATTCTATTATGACATGTTATCATTTCGAAAAAGGAGTTCGTCAATGCCAAAGCAAACCTTTTTTAATTTAACAAAAGAAAAACAAGGAGTATTAATAAATGCTGCTAAGAAAGAGTTTTCGAGGGTTCCTTTACATGAGGCATCTATTTCGAATATTATCAAGGATGCTGGAATACCCAGGGGAAGTTTCTATCAATATTTTGAAGACTTAGAAGATCTTTTCTACTTTTTATTACATGAGCATTCGCAACGAAATTATGAGCGAATTATTGCAATCATCAAAATGAACAATGGAGATTTATTTGAGTCCATTGTGGATTGGTTTAAAGCCATTCTTATTATGTTTGAGGAACCAGAAAATCGACAATATTTTAAAAATGCCTTTTTAAATATGAATTATAAAATCGAAAAAACATTTACTCAGAATATGTATGGGGAAAGAAGAAAAAGCAAATTTTTTGAAATTATCCACTTAATTAACTCAGATAATTTAAACATATCGAGTGAGGAAGAACTCTACCACATCTTTAAAATACTGATGGCTGTTTCGTTTCAAAATCTCGCGCATGCATTCGCGAAGGAGCTACAGATTAATGATGTGATGAAAACCTATTTGTTGGAGATTGAGTTACTTAAAAAAGGTTTTTATAAGGAGACCAATTAAGCTACGGATAAATGAATAATCCTTAGAGTTCACCAAGCAGTCACTTTGAGAACTTGCTTCATCATTCATGGCAAACAAAAACAATAGGATGGAGATTTATGCAAGCATATGAGATGATGATCAACCCAGTTAAGAAAGTAAAGGAAACGGACACAGTTCGTTATGTAATCGAAAAATTCATTGAAAATCGTATCAGTGGACTACCAGTAGTCAACGAAAGAAATGAAATTGTGGGTTATATTAGTGATGGGGATATCATGAGGTATATCGGCAAGCATCAGTATCGATTCATTGATCCCCTCCAATTCGGTTTCGTTATCAATGGTGATCATGAGGATTTTGAGCATAAAATCCGAAATCTGCTAGAGTTAAATGTAATGAGCATTGCCAAAAGAAAGGTTTTCAAAGTCTCCTGGGATGAAGAAATAGAAACTATCGCTTCAATTTTAGGAAAAAAACAAATAAAAAAACTACCTGTTGAGCGGAACGGAGTATTAGTTGGAATCATTAGCCGAGGTGATGTCATTAGACATTCCTTTAGAACAGTCCTTTAACATCTCAAATGGAGAAAGGCTGCAGATCCATCTACAGCCCTTTTTATTCGCTTGAATTTTCCTTGTGCCTGTAATTCTATTATAAGTACAGGGTCACCGCACACACTTTAAGGTGATGTTTTCCTTTGTCCAAGTAAGGAAAACATCACTCATTATCCATGAAATTCTGCCTCTCCAAGTATTTCAGCACTGTTTGTGAAAACTCGAGGTGAGATTCCTTCGTATACTTGGCAATGGTATAGACTTGAGCAAGATTTTTTAATCCCAATGATTCTATCATTTCCTTGAGCCTAGGGACGTCCATGTAGCGTTTCCAGCCCTTTTCATTTCTTTCTTTGTAGATTTCTAAGATATCTTCATCAGAATAATCATGATAATGGTCGTAGTGAACAAGTCCGTGCCTAGGCAATCGATCGCGCGGAGCAGGGTTTTCTGCTGGATACCCTAATGAATAACCCACAACGGGTACGACATTGGGCGGCAAGTTTAGCAGTTCACCAATTTGATCGCACTTTGCAAGTGTTGAGCCCATATAGCAAATGCCCAGCCCGGCATTCTCTGCTGCTAAAGCACAGTTTTGTGATGCCAAAACCGCATCAATGGCACCTATCATAAAGCTCATAAAATTATCAAAATGTACTGGTGCATCATTAAGAGAAAGCCATTTTCTCATTCTATTAAAATCAGCACAAAAAGTTAATAGTATAGGTGCATCAACAACCATCGATTGATCCATATGTGCAGAGTATAATTTTTTCTTAAGCTCTTTGTCTTTTGTGACAACAATCGAATAAGACTGCATATTGCCACTAGAAGAGGCACGAATCCCCGCATCTAAGATTTGATCCAACAGTTCTTGACTTACTTCCCTATCTTCATATTCTCGTATAGACCTGTGCCCGAATATAACATCGTTTAATTCCAATGCAATCACTCCTTATAAACAGTATAACATTGTAAACGGTTTCAGCCCCTCATATGGTAAGGATTTAAAGTAACTAGGAGAAAAAGAAGAAGAATTTGAAGAAAGTACCAAAAGAAGACAAAAAGCAGTAATAGAAAAGAGCACCATATGTATAGTGCCCCTATTATTAATATATATCTTGAATCTGACACATTTTTCTAGACTAAAATTGCTTCCTTGCAAAATACTTTTGAATTCAAAAGATAATTATCAACTTTTTCCTGAATCACCTTAAATCCAATTCCTGGTCCCTTTGGTACAGTGACGATGCCTGGTTTACTTAGGGTTACTTCTGGACCAATGATATCCTCTGCAAAGTATTTTTTTGAAGCAGAAGTATCCCCTGGGATGATAAAGTTGGATAGGGAGGCAATGGCTATATTGTGAGCACGACCAACTCCTGCCTCTAGCATTCCGCCACACCAAACCGGGATACCATATAGTTTGCAAAGGTCATGAATTTTTTTCGCTTCCGTTAAACCACCTACACGTCCAATTTTGATATTAATAATTTTACAGCTTCCTAATTCAATGGCTTTTCTAGCATCCTCTACGGAGTGGATACTTTCATCTAAGCAGATAGGAGTTTGTAACTCTCTTTGGAGCTTGGCATGATCAATAATATCATCGTGTGCAAGTGGCTGTTCAATCATGATGAGGCCATACTGATCTAATTGTTTAAGTGTGTCAATATCATCCAGCGTATACGCAGAGTTTGCATCAGCCATAAGCGGGATATCATACCCAAAGGTTTCCCGTATCGCTTTAACTAGCTCTACATCGACACCTGGTTTAATTTTAACTTTTATCTTTTTATAGCCTTCCGCTAAAAAGCCTTCAACCTTTTTTAATAAATCTTCAACAGTCGGTTGAATTCCAATACTTACACCAACTTCGATTTCTTCCTTGACCCCGCCTAGCGCTTGGGAGAGCGAAATTCCCTTTTGTTTGGCATATAAATCCCATATGGCACTTTCTATCGCTGATTTAGCCATATTATTTCTACGAATCCAAGAGAATAATTTTGTGAATTCTTCAGGAGATTCAAAATCAGTCTCCAGTACCTTAGGAATAATAAATTGTTCAGCTACATGCCAAGCCGTATCAATCGTTTCTTCATTATACATTGGTAAATCCATGGCGACGCTTTCTGCATAACCAACGTAACCGTCTCCATAAACACTAACGAGAATAAATTCTTTCTCTTTTTCGACCCCAAAGCTTGTTTCAAATGGATGAAGCATTGGCATTTTCAAACGCTCTAATTTCACTTTTTCAATTTTCAATTTCTCTTCCTCCTCTAACAGTTGCGTATTTGGTCTATCTAATAAAGGCACCTTGGTTGCTATTAGTTTTAAGTATTTTTTTCAAAGGTTGCTAGTATCGTTCTTGTTAATATTTCAATACCATCAATTAATGCTTCACGATTAAAAGTCATATAAGGATGGTGTAAGCCAGGAGTCAATCCACATCCCAGCCCAAGCATGGTTGTTTTTACTTCCGGACGATCTACGCTATAAAAATGGAAATCCTCGCAACCTGACGAAATGCTCGGAGGAAGTAAATTTTCTTTTCCTAATACGGTTTCAATCGAGTCTGCCATAATGGACTGAGCCTCATCATTAACTTCGGCTGCTACTAAATTGGCATCATATTGATAGTCAATTTTCACCTGATACAGGTCAGAAATATTCTGTATGATTCCTTTTACTTTTTCTGTCAGCCCCCCCATCACTTCATTAGATTGCGCCCGTAAATCAAGGCCAAAATCAGCCGATCCGGGAATAATGTTTCCATTGTCTCCCCCAGCGATAAACTTGGTCATCTTAACTGAATAAGGAGTCATTGGGTCAAGATAAATCCCCTTTAAATGTTCAACAATCGAAGCCCCAACCTCTATGGCATTCGTTCCCATATGCGGCCGTCCCCCATGATGGTCATGTCCAATTATTCTGCCTGTAATAAACCGCCCCGCACCATGGACTATGGCTGGTGCTGCTTTCCTATTAGGAACCTCTACATCTGGTCTCAAGTGAACGCCATACAAGTAATCAACATCATCAATGACCTTTTTTTCAATCATTTTTAGCGCACCATCACCTTTTTCTTCCGCTGGTTGAAAAATAAATTTTACTTTCCCAGGTAGATCCACCTTTAGCTTTTTCAGAGTCATTGCTACTCCCAATACTAGTGTCATGTGCGCATCATGACCACATGAATGATTCGCTTGAAAGGTACCGTTTACTTCCTGCCATAAGGCATCCATATCTGACCTTAGCCCAACTGTAAAAGGCCCCTCTCCCATCTCACCAATTACACCTGTACAATCATCAAAAGTGGTCACGTTAATACCCAGCTCTTTGAGTCGGTTAGCGATGTATTCAGTCGTTTGATATTCCTTCCAGCTCACCTCAGGGTACTGATGTAAATGGTCAAAAATCTCAAAGACTTTTTCTCTAATGTCGTTAACAACCAATGTTTCAATCAAAATGAATTTCTCCTTTTCTCAGTTTTTTTATGATTCACCTCCCATCATCATCATAGAAAATGACACGCTACTGCATGGTTAGCCGCAGCCTTTTTCTTAACCGGGGTTTCTTGCTCACAAATTTTAGTAGCATATGGGCATCTAGTATGAAAGACACACCCCGACGGAAGATTTAATGGTGAAGGAACCTCACCTTTAAGTTTGATTCTTTCTCTTTTAACTAGTGGATTCGGAATGGGTACGGCAGATAATAAGGCCTGAGTATAAGGATGAAGCGGATTATTGAACAGCTCATCGGTTGGCGCCTCTTCTACCATTTGTCCCAAATACATAACACCAATACGATCGGATATATGGCGGACAACACTTAAATCGTGGGAAACAAAAAGATACGATAGTTGAAACTCTTCTTGAATCTCCTCTAAAAGATTCAAAACTTGAGATTGAATCGAAACATCAAGAGCTGATACAGGCTCATCACAGATGATGACATTTGGATTCACCATTAATGCTCTAGCCAAACCAATTCTTTGTCTTTGTCCACCCGAGAATTCATGAGGGTAGCGATAATATTGCTCTGGTTGAAAGCCCACTCTACTCAACATATCCATCACCCGATCAGTACGTTCTTGTTTTGTGCCGATGTTATGTATTTTTAGAGTTTCTTCTAAAATATGACCAATTCGTTTTCTCGGATTTAAAGACGAGTACGGATCCTGAAATACCATTTGCAGTTCCCTTCTCACTTTTAAGAGCTCTCGTCCCTTTAGCTTGTAAAGATCTTGGCCTTTATAAATGGCTTCCCCCGCTGTCGGCTCTGTCAATCGTAAGATTGTTCTACCAGTTGTGCTCTTTCCGCATCCTGATTCACCAACTAAACCAAAGGTTTCTCCTGGATACAAGTCAAAGGATACGTCGTTTACAGCTTTTACTTGACCCTTTGCTCTTCCCAGTGAATTCGTGATAGGGAAAAACTTTTTAAGATTCCTAACCTCTAAGAGAGGTTCTTCAATTACTTGTACTGACATATTGATCCTCTCCAACTTCCAGTATTTTCTCATAGTGCCAACACCTGATTTTACGGCTGCTTTCCGTCTGAATTAGCTCAGGCATCTGCTCCCTGCATTGAGTACTTGCAAATTCGCAGCGTGGGGCGAAGCGGCAACCCTTTGGAATTTGGTGAAGAGTAGGGACCTTTCCTTCAATGATCGGAAGTTTATTCGAACGGTCACCTGTTAGTTTAGGGATTGATTTTAAAAGCCCCTTCGTGTAAGGATGATAAGGGGAAGTAAATAAAGACTCTACATCTGCTTCTTCAATTACCTGGCCTAAATACATGATTACCACTCTAGTACAGACCTCAGCAACCACCCCTAAATCATGTGTAATCATAATCGTTCCCATGTTGAAATTTTCTTTTAACTCATTGATTAGATCGAGAATTTGGGATTGAGTGGTTACATCCAGAGCAGTAGTTGGTTCGTCAGCAATGAGCAGTCTTGGCTGACAGGAAAGAGCCATGGCAATCATCACCCGTTGTCTCATTCCACCAGAAAGTTCATGCGGATACTCATGAATCCTTTTCTCAGGGGAAGGAATTCCCGTTAAACGTAGCATTTCGATTGCTCTTACATAGGCCTCTTTTTTACTTACATTTTGATGAAGCAAGATGGCTTCTACGATTTGATTTCCCACAGTGTATACTGGATTTAGAGAACTCATCGGATCCTGAAATATCATCGAGATATCATTTCCTCTAATATCTTGCATTTCCGCGATGGAATAATCTAAAAGGTTCGTCCCTTGATAACGGATCTCTCCTTCATATTTTGTTGATTTTTCGTCAAGCAGCCTCAGGATTGATTCCGCCGTTACACTTTTTCCGCAACCAGATTCACCTACCATACCCACTGTTTCTCCCGCATGAACAGTAAAGGAAACCCCGTCCACTGCCGTAACCGTTCCACGTTCTGTACGGAATTGTGTTTTTAAGTTTTTCACTTCAAGAAGCTTTGTTTCCAATAGAGTCACCTCCGCTGTCAACTTATTTTTTGGCTTTATTATTATGAGGATCTAACAGATCACGAATTCCATCGCCAAAGAGGTTAAGGCCTAGAACGGTAAGCATGATCGCGATACCTGGAAATAGGGTCATCCACCACGCACTAAAGATAACAATTTTCCCATCATAAAGCAGGTTTCCCCAGCTGGGTGCAGGTGCCGGGATTCCAGCACCCAAAAAGCTTAATGCCGCTTCTGTTATGATAGAATCGGCAAAGATAAAGGTAGCTTGAACAACCAAAGGAGAAATTACATTGGGTGCGATATTAAGCCAAATAATTCTTGAGGAGCTTGCTCCTTGAGACAGTAGGGCTTCAATGTACGTTTGTTCTTTAATAACGAGGGCCGAAGAACGGACTGTCCGTGCTACATAAGGAGAAAATACAATCGATAAAGAGATGATGACGTTTTCGATCCTTGGTCCTAATGCTGCCATAATAGCAATGGCCAATAGAATAGCTGGAAAAGCCATGAGCCCATCACAAAACCTCATTAGTATATTATCAAGTGATCGATAATAAGCAGCATAAAGACCAATTATCATTCCCGCCGCAGATGTAATAAAAGCAACGCAAAAACCTACTCCAATCGATACTTTTGCCCCATGAACAACACGGCTAAATAAATCCCGTCCATAATTATCTGTGCCAAAGAGATGATTCAAACTAGGGGCAAGAAGACGCTGTTTTGCTTCTAATATATAAGGACTTTGGGAAGTAAGGAACGGACCTATAATCGTAAACAATAAAATGATGAGAATAATTATGCTTCCTGTGACGGCTAATTTATTGACAAAAAAACGTCTTAGCATCAATTCTCTTCGCTCTTTCTTAATATTATTTTTTACGGATGACAGCTCTACTTCCTTTAATATTGTTTGCATTAGAAAATTCCCTCCTTTCTACTTTCGATTTAGACGAACTCTAGGATCAACCACACCATATAATAGGTCGATGACTAGATTAATTAATACATAACTAATAGCTACAAGCATAATCGTCCCTTGAATAACAGCGAAGTCCCGGCGTTCTACAGAATTGACGATTAGTTGACCAATACCGGGAATATTAAAAACGGTTTCAACAACAGCTGCCCCTGCTATCAACGTTCCGAACGTTTGGCCTATGACGGTTAAAATAGGGAGAAACGCATTTCGAAGAGCATGCTTGAAGACGATCATTTTTTCCTTAACACCCTTTGAGCGAGCCGTTTTAATATAATTCGCACTTAATATATCCAGCATGGATGATCTTGTCATTCTAGCAATAAGCGCCGCTTGCATAGCACCAAGGGCAATAGCAGGTAAAATAAGATATCGAAGGTGTAAGAATAGACCCTCGCTAAAAGGTTTATATCCTGCTACTGGCAGCCATTTTAATTGAACAGCAAACAATAATATTAAAAATAATCCAAGCAAGAAACTAGGAACGGAAATCCCCAATAATGCAATTCCCATAAATGATTGGTCAACAGCAGAACCTCTCTTTTTTGCTGCTATAACTCCTAGTGGAATTGCAAACAGGATGGCAAGCAATTGGGCTAAAATGGCTAACGAAATCGTTGGTCCTAAGTGGGAGAAAAAAGCCTGAAGAACAGGTTCTTCCATAAAGAAGGACCATCCAAAGTCCCCCTTTAAAATCCCAGCTATCCAACTAGTGAATTGTTGGTATAGAGGAAGGTTGAGGCCGAGCTCCTCCCTCAGCTCGGCAACCTGGTCAGGACTTGCATCCGGGCCCAGCATCACTGCCGCTGGGTCACCGGGAGTAATATGGATGATTAAAAAAACAACTACGGCTACTACAGAAAGAACGGGAATTAGGGAAAATAGCCGTTTTAAGATATATCCTTTCAAAGGTAACTCCACTCCCTCTTGAATCTAATTACTGTTTCTGAACATTCCATAGGGTAATACCTTGTAAAAAGCCCATTCCCTTTATATTCGAACGAGTGGTGGTAATCGTCGTTTTATTACCAAACTTGATGATTGGAACGTAATCATAAAATTCCTTTTGAAGCTCATCAAAATATTCTTTTGCTTCCTTTTGAGAAGAGGACGTATTGATTTGATCTAATAATTGGTCCATTTTAGGATCGTTGGTCCATCCAGGCCATTGATTACGAGAATCTAAGAATACGTACTTTGCTGGGATTGGCTCTGTTGGGAAACCTGTAACGAAAATATCATAAGCTTTTGCGTCGGTCCGCTTTTGAAGAAGAGTGGCCCAATCAAAAACATCGAGCTTAACCTTCATGCCGATTTTTTCCAGCTGTTGTTGAACCACAACCGCTGCATTGTAATGGTCTTCGTAATCTCGAGATGCTAGAATTACAATTTCTTCACCGTTATAGCCCGCTTCTTTTAATAGGCTCTTTGCTTTTTCCTTATCGTGTTGGTTGTATTGCTTCTTACCAGCCTCGCTATACCAATCAACCTGATCCTTAATCATGAGCCCGTGCTCTAATTCATAAAATTTATTATTTGTGAAAGAAGCAGTTAAAATTTCCTCTTCATCTAACGCCGCATTAACTGCTTGACGTGCCTTAACATCTTTAAAGAATCCTGCTTTTTTATTAAATACCACACCATTAAATCCATTATGGTCAACTTGGTTCACTACATCCTCATTTGACTCTAACTGTTCTGCATTATCAAAAGGGATGGCATTGGCAATGTCATATTCACCTGTTTGGATTCCTGCTAAACGAGTGGATGCATCTGTTACAAACTCGAAGAAAATATCATCTACGTACGCAACTTTTTTCCCTGCTAAACCACTACTCTTTGAATCTAGTGATTTGTAATCAGCAAACTTTTTCAAATGCACATTTTGGTCTACTTTCCATTCAACAAATTGAAATGGTCCAGTACCAACAAACTCCGTGATCCCTTTTTCCGTTGCACTATCATTAATTTCCTTTGTTGTGATGATCGCTGCTTGTCCGGTATCGGCCAACATAGCTAATGCTGTAGAAAGCGGTTTCTGCATTTCGAACACCACTGTATAGTCCCCGCTGGCTGTGATGGTAGCATCAGAAAAATAAGATTTACCTAAAGAAGTAACCTTTTTCCATCTTTCCATAGAAGAAACTACGTCTTCTGCGGTCATCTCTTCCCCATTGTGGAACTTAATTCCTTTTCGTAATTCAAAGGTAATTTTTTTGGAATCATCACTTACCTTATAGGACTCTGCGAGCATTGGCTCTACTTCAAACTTTTGATTAACAGTCACAAGAGTTTCAAATACATGTCTCATAATATCTCTTGTGGCAACAGCTGTTGTCATCAAAGGATCCAATGTCGGGGGCTGTGCATTATATGCTACTTTAAGCTCGCCTCCTACCACCACTTTGTCTTTTCCTGATTTTTTCTCTGCGCCCGATTTCTCCGACGAACAACCGATTAACGAAAAAGCTAATATGAACGTCAACAATAAGAAGATTGCCTTTTTCATTTTTATGACCCCCTATTTTAGATATTGATTTTCTCTATCAAACAACACAACCAATTATTTTCTCATCCCCTCCTGATCAAAAATGAAGTTTAAACTTCATTTGTTATATTATGAAGTCTAGGCTTTTTAAGAATTTATCACATTTTCAGTCTTTTCGCAATACTCAATATTTTATTTAACAACGTTACAAACACTGTTATAAAGGGTTTTTTATTTTTTTATAGGAATAATAATTATATTGTCATCACAATATTTAGAGTGGTAATGTAAAGTAAACGCTTCAACTTTAAAATAATGAAGTCTAGACTTCTATTATAAAAACATTAAAATAATAAATGATTAGGAGTAACGATATGTCAAACTTTAAACAAAGAATTTTAGATAAATATTCTCTTTTATCAGTTAAGAATAAGAAGGTAGGAAAGTTTATAATAGATAATCCACAAGAGATCGCCATGAAATCTGCAAGTCAATTGGGACAAGAAGTAGGAGTAAGTGAAACGACAGTTATACGCTTTTGTTACGCATTGGGTTACAGTGGATTCAGTGAACTGCAAAATGAGGTAAGAAACTATTTGATTTTTCAAAAAAGCAGTCCTCAGGAGTATCAAACTGGCAAAGAGGATATTGCTAATCAGCCAAACTTTTTTGTTCAAAGTATGCAGCGCGACCAAGCAAAAATCCAAGAAATGATAGAGCAAATAAATAACGACGACCTCTTTCAAACTGCAAAGAGACTTTATGAATCAAATAATATTTTAATCACTGGAATAAGAACGTCATTCGCATTAGCACACTGGTTAACGTTTACTCTTAATATCATTAAGGGAAATGCCACTCTAATTCAACCAGGAATGGATGATATCAGTCATTTATTATCCAAATTAGACCAACAAAGTACGCTTATTGCGATTACCTTTCACCGTTATTCCTCCATTACGATTAAGTTAGCCGAATTAGCGAAGAAACAAGGCTCTTTTGTTATTGGTATAACCGACTCTCCCCTTTCACCACTTGCCGAATTTTCGGATATACTTTTGCCAATCAATTTGTCTTCTTGGTTATCAACAATTGAATCAACACCAGCGGTTTTCTCACTTTTAAATGCAATTGTTGGGGGCGTATCTATGATAAATAAAGAGGAATTTGAAAAACGAAAGGAAATATACAATGCATTTATTCCAGAAAACTTTTTTATGTAATGTGGGGAAATGATTCGGAATAACTAAATGTTCTATTTCCAAGTTTTGATAAGTAATACTCTGCTGACATGTCTATATAGCCTGAAGAGACTCTCTCTCCAGGCTATTATTGGTGAATTTTCTGATATTTTATCCAATGCTTTTCGTCTCCAGCTTCATTAGCCAGATCCAATTTATTTCACCATTCCACTAAAGTAAAGTGCCTGTCACGTCCCGAATAATGTCGAAGAAATTGACAGAATTCGGGTGGTGACAGGCACTTATACTACGAGAAGCTGTTTCAAGATAAATCCTGTTGTCATCATTCCTTTCTTTGATGGAGGCTATGTTAAGAATATTAAATGTTTAAGTCGTTTACTTGCAGAATATAAAAGCACCTATCTAAGTTAAGAGACAGGTGCTTTTGCAAGGGATTATTCAGAATTAAACAGAATTTGAAAAAGAATGTTAAACTATTTGTGTTTAAATGTCACTTACCTAGTTTCTTACTTCTTAGGAGCTGCGTAGCTCTTTGGCAGATCTAGTCCTCGCTGCTCCATGACTGTACGCAGTCGGTCCGGGTAGTCGGTGATGATTCCGTCAACGCCGTCATCCATAAGTTTTTCCATGGTCGGCTCGTCGTCGATTGTCCAAGGTATCACCTTCATACCATTCTTGTGCGCTTCCTGCACCATGTCCTTCGTTACGTATGGCTGATAGTCCGAATCGGTGACTTTGCCATTCTGTGGGAAACCGTGTACCGGTGAGATGGCGTCTGCACCAAAAGAGTGAGCTGCCGCCACAAGGTCGCCTCCGAAGTCGTCGATATCAATGCCACCCAACCAAGGAGATGCACCAGCTTGACCAGGCTGCAGGAACTGCGGGCCGTTGGTCAGTGCGACGAGGGGCAATCGCGGCTCGACCTCGTGCATGCGCATGAGCGATCCCCAGTCGAAGCTTTGAATTGACACTCGGTTAATCATTCCGGCTTCGCGAATCTCTCGGGCAACAATTTGCACGAATTCTTCACGTGGAGCAGTCTGCTCTGGTGCACCGGCCTCTACCTTCGTCTCGATGTTCATCCACACCTTGTTCGCGTGATAACGCTTAACGAGGTCGAAAATCTCGCTTAGCATTGGCATCCTCGCCCCGGGGCTCAAGTTCTGGCCTGGGAATTGAGACAGCTTTAGAGAGCCACAATCCAGTGTACGCACTTGGGCCAGTGTGAGGTCCTTAATATACTTGCCGACGTAGGGATATTCAGTGTCGCCAGGGAATGCTGGGCTTGTATCCAGGCACTTGGCACCCGAGATTTTACGGTCATGTGTGATAACGGCTTGGTGATCCTTAGTGATCTGCACGTCCATCTCAAGTGTGCTTACACCAACTTCGAGGGCGCGTGAAAACGACGCAATTGTAGACTCACTTGTAAGGCCGATTCCACCACGGTGCGCCTCAAGATCAAACCCTTTTGGACCGAAGCTCTTCAAATCTTCTGACCAGGACTTATTCTCAGCAGCCGAGGCTGATTGTGCTGATAATTGGCCGGCACCTGTACACACCATAAGGGCTGCCATCGTTGCTAGAACAAACTTTTTCTTTTTCATATTCTCATCCCCTTATAAAATCTATTACTCTATAAGTATAGTAGGATAATATAAATCCCTGATGATTTATATGAAAAGATTTAGTAAAGAAAAATAAGAAAATTATCACAGTTCTTTTGACTTAAATAGTTATATGAATCTAGCAATCAGGCTTTTAGCAGGAAGCAAAATCCCTTTTTCAAAAAAATTTAGGCCAAACTCATGTATTTTTTTGATTGAATCCTTTTTCCGTCTTTGACGTGTTTAAATTTACGAATATCTGTGTAAAAAAGAAGATCCAGTCTATCAAGATAAGAGACTGGATCTTCTTAATTTTCCTTTCACATCAATCTACATCAAAACGAATAAAGCCTACTCTAGGAGTCTTCCTCATTTCATTTTGGTGTTGTTGTTCTATCAATCCTTCAAAATAACAACTTTATCCAATAAAGGATAGAACTTAATTCATACCCGAATTCGAAATATCAGCCTCAATCCTGCTCATGAATTCTTCTGCTGCACTGTAGCCTTGCTGCTTCAAATACCAGTTATTTGCGGCTGCCTCAATTAGCCCCGCAACATCACGTCCAGGCTGAAGTTGGATTTCAAGGGAAGGAATTTTAACACCCATATAGTCGGTATAGTGAAATTCCTGTTCCAAATCATTATACAAGGCATCTTTCTCCCATTTCTTTAAATGAATATCAAGAGCAATTCGTGTTTCATCTTGAAAAGCCTTGCGGCCGTATAAGCGAACCACATTCAGCAATCCAATACTCCTTAGTGCCAAGAATTCCTTGTTTTTTCCATCATGAGTCCCGAGAATGGTTTGCGGGCTCAGCTTCTTTAGGACAACCATATCATCCGCAATCAGCCGGTGTCCTCGGCGAATTAATGTGTGCGCGGTCTCGCTCTTCCCTACACCCGAATTGCCGCGAATTAGAATTCCTATGCCGGATACATTCATACAAACTCCATGCTCCGATATTTCCGGTGCTAATTCCTTTATCAAATAGGCATCCAATTTAATGATAAACTCTGATGTGGTCTCAGGCTTATTGGTTAGTAACAGAGGAATCCCCTGTTCGTTACAATGATGCTTTAAATAGGTAAGCCCTTCTTCACCAGCCGTAACGATAAAACATGGCGGTTGATATTGGACGATATTTCCGATTCGAAATTTCCGTTCTTCATGGCTTAATTTGTGTAAATAGGTAATTTCCTTTTTTCCTAGAATTTGAACTCGTTCGGTTGGGAAAAAATCAAAATGCCCGACAAATTCCAGTCCTGGACGGTGCACACGTGATTGCGTGATTATTTTCTGCAGTTGATTTTCACCAGCCACTACCTTCAATGAAAACTTTTGAATCAGGTTTTCAACGGTTATTTTCTTCACCCTTTACCCTCCATCCTTTCAACTTTTTATATTGAATTATACTTAAGAATATTGGAATCGTCATCCACTTGTAAAACAGAGTGACGGTTCTACTGTTTCTGAGGCAGAGGGACCGTTACCTTGCATCAACTTGGTAGATATCGTACAATAACAAATATAAGAAGATTCAGATTTTTTATACTGGAGAGGATGGCTTAAGATGCTTACATTTGGATCAATTATGAAGCAAAATGCGGACAAGTACAGGGATAAATCTGCAGTTATATTTAAGGATAAACAATGGACGTACAGTGAGCTAAATAAACGTGCGAACCAAATTGCAAGCGCTTTCTTATCTCTTGGCTATAAGAAAGGCGATAAAGTTTCTGTTATGATGAAAAACCACTCCGCCTATGTGGAAATTATCCTGGGATTATCCAAGATTGGTGTCATTATTGTTCCAATCAATTTCCGATTAGTAGGTTCTGAGATTGAATATATCGTTTTAAATTCTGAGAGCCGTGGATTCATTACAACAGCTGAATACGCTCGAGAAATTGAAAATCTTCTTCCTAACTTGCCTCAATTAGATACCGTTGTGGTGGTCGATGGCACTACTTCTGCCAGCTTAATAGAATATGAATCCTTTGTAGCAAGAGGATCCACTGATGAACCAAATATACAAGTATATGAAACGGACACCCTTTATCTCGGGTACACATCCGGTACGACTGGTAAACCGAAGGGCGTAGTAATTTCTAATCGTTCCCGAGTGCTTACAGGCATGACAGCTGCATATGAATACAAAATTGATGAATCCGATGTCCATATCGTGGCTGGCCCGATTTATCACGCTGCACCTTGGATTTTCTTGATGACCCAGCTGATTATCGGTGGTACACTTGTCATCGAGGAGTCCTTCAGCCCCGAGCAATTCCTTGCTGACGTCGAAAAGCACAAAGCCACAAATACGTTTATGGCACCTACTATGTTTAACTTCCTAGTTAATCTTAACAACAAAACGAAATCCAAGTATGATTCAAGTTCGATGAGGGTTTTAATTTCTGCAGGCTCCCCTCTCCCGACTCAAACGAAATTGGATGTATTCGAATTTTTCAAAGATGTAGATTTACATGAATTCTATGGATCAACAGAGAGCGCTGTTACGCTTAACATTAAACCGAAGGATATCCGCAGAAAAGATCGGTGTGTTGGCCAGCCTTTCCCGCTGGTTGAATGCTTAATATTAGATGAAAACAAGAAACCAGTTGCAAATGGTAAGGTTGGCGAGTTATATATTAAAGCTCCTTATCTATTGGATGGATACTATAATAATCCGGAGGCAAATGAAGCCTCTTTCTGGAACGGCTATTTTACAGTTGGAGATATGGCATTAAGGGATGAGGAAGGTTACTATTACATCGTTGACCGTAAAAAGGATATGCTTATAAGCGGTGGTGTGAATATCTATCCGAGGGAAATCGAAGAAGTTCTTTATTCCCATCCCGGCATTCTCGATGTGGCTGTGATCGGTGTTCCAGATCCTGTTTGGGGAGAATCGGTAAAAGCCATCGTGGTTCCGCGAGAAGGCGCTGTCTTATCCGAACAGGATGTTATCGATTTCAGCGAAGGAAAATTGGCAGGGTACAAAAAGCCGAGATCCGTTGACTTTATGAACGAGCTTCCGCGCAATCCATCTGGAAAAATACTAAAAGTAGAATTGCGTACTAAATTTTGGGCACAGCAGCAAATAAAAATATAAATATCATCGGAATATTAAAGACTTTGGGGAGGAGCCCAAAGTCTTTTTTTAATAAATTGATCTAGTTAAAAAATAGTCAGACTCATAGTTTAAAAATGCTTTGCTCCACTGAAACTTTCCCCTTTTACTTCAGGTTTGTTCTATTTCCTGGTCGGGTGTTCACAATAAACGGTTCTCATGGCATTTTTTATATTTGTCCCCAAAAAGCTGGCAGAACCGTCCCTCTGGCTTTTAAAATTAAAAATTTAAGCATTCACAAAAACCGACAATGTTCGATGAAGACATTTTGTAGAATAGTAGTATAATTTACTACTTTTTCGAAATATTGGTAATCGATGACACAATATCAATCGCTTAAGGCCATAAGTTGTTAATAGCTGGAGTATCAGGTATCGGGGGGAACTTAATGGAAAGCACAGTAAATATTCAAGAAACTGAGAGTCAAATCGTAAATTCAGATAAGTGGTATGCAAACTGGAGGTTTATTACAGCAAGTATCATCTTTATTATCGTGCTCTTCATTGCAGCAGGCAGCTACTATCAGGCAAATCACTTCAATTCAGAAATCAAGATCAATGACATCAATGTCGGTGGACTGACGGCAGATCAGGCACTAAAAAAATTAAAAACAACCTTATTAAAAAATGTAGTATATGTCGGAGATCAACAGATTTTAGATGGAAATGATACCAAGATGGGATTTACGGAAAAGGATCTTCCCGAGGTCAAAAAATTATTAAAGAGCCATTGGACGTTTTTTCCTTCTTCAAAAGCTAAAAATTATTCATTAATGCCCCGCAGCCAGGATCAGTATCGAAACCAGACGTTAAAAAAGCAGGTGGAAGAAAAGCTGTTAGCCATGAATCAGAGTTTAAAAGCGCCACAAGATGCGGTGGTTCGTTTGGAACAAGGCAAAATTGTTGTCGCCGACAGCATTAGCGGCGAGCAGTATGAGGTCGCCAGTCTTTTGAAGGAATACGAAAAGTCCGAGTATATTAGTGAAATCCGTCTCAATCCATTGTACATACAACCAATTAAAAAAGACAGCGAGTTTATAAAAAATCAACAGAAAAAGCTGGAAGAATTCCTTGCTCAGACCGTCGATTATCAAGTGCAGGATAAAGTTTTTACGTTAAAGGCGGGCGAATTAATTAAAAATGCATCTATTTCAAAAGATTTGCAGATTAAGATTATTGATGCGGGTGTTATAAAGAATAAGATTGCTGAAATTAACAATTCGCAATCCACATTAAATAAAGATTTCAAATTCAAGACCCATTCGGGTTCGGTGATATCGGTTAAAGGTAAAGGCTATGGCTGGGCCATAGATGTTGAAAAAGAAGTACCGCGTATTAAGGAAGCTTTGGAAAATGGAGAGAAATCGGTTTCCGCCTCTAATATTAACGGAAATGGCTGGAAGGGTGAAGGCTACGGATATGAAGCGACTACGAACAATGGTATTGGCGATACGTATGCTGAAGTCTCCATTGCAGAACAGCGAATTTGGATTTACAAAAATGGAAAATTAGTCGTCACAACGAATGTCGTTACTGGTACACATAGTACCCATCATGATACATCACCAGGAGTGTGGTATATTCTCTATAAGCAGACACCTGCCGTGCTAACCGGCAGAGAAAACGGAAAAATCACTTATCAGGTAGATGTTGATTATTGGGCTCCTTTTACAAATGATGGCCAAGGGTTCCACGATGCCAGCTGGCGAGGCAATTGGGGTAGTAAAGCCTATCTTACGGCAGGATCGCATGGCTGTGTCAACACTCCGCCGAGCATTATGAAAACCGTGTATGATAATCTCAGCACCTATGAGCCGGTTGTTGTTTATTGAGATAAGGGGAACCTTCCCAAAGAGCTACGATCTAAATTTAAAAAACAGTGCCTGTCACGTCCCTCATAATGTCGAAGAATTCGACAAAATGTGGGTGGTGACAGGCACTTTTTGCTATGGGGTCCCTCATATATTACATTGAATGGTATTCAACATGGACAAAACAGGCTCCTTCCTCTTTGAAGATATATATGATGAACTTTGAATCCCACTAGAAATTCAAGAGGCTAGTTTTTAGTATCATTATCTTTGCACCGGAACCTTCCTTTATTCAAATGTTCCCTTCATTATTGGAACTTTGTTTTTTACCATAAGCTTACCTTTTGCAATGACACTGTGAATGTCCAACGTTTCTTTTTCCAACAATACTATATCAGCATCCTTCCCGGTTTGGATGCTGCCTTTACTTGAAAGCTTTAGTACATGTGCAGGATTCGTGGTGATGACCTCCAATGCCGTTTCCAACGGGATGCCTTCCTCTAAAACAGCATCACGTACTTCGTGATATAACGACGATACTTTCCCGACTTGAAGGCCTACATACTCCCCATCGCTGTCAAAGCAGGGAAGGCTTGCCTGCCCATCTGAAGAGAAGGTGATGTGTCCGACTGGAATTCCTTCTTCAAGCATCCTGCGTAATGCCTTGCTGCACTTCACTTCGCCCTCCTCCAAAAACTGAGGAATGGTACTTGTAGTAAAGTCAACGTATCCACCTCGCTTCGCGTAATCAATTCCAGCCTTGAATAATTCTTCATTTCGGTTGATATGTGTAGGATGGAGATGCCGAATCGGAATATTGGTTTTATCTGCAATTTCATGCAGCAATGAAAGCTTTCCCTCCCCGTCCCCTACATGAATTTCTATTATGCCGGCTTTTCCTGAAAGGATCCCGCCATTTCGTGCCGCAGCAGCGACTTTAGCCAGTTCCTCAAATGTGGGTTCTGATGATCGGTGGTCAGAAATGGCAATCTCTCCAACACCGATAATTTTGTCGATTAAAATAATATCGTCTTCGATAGTTTCCGTTAGTGTTTTTACTGGCACTTGATAGGAGCCTGTATGAATGAAGCAGGAAACACCCTCTTCTTCAAGCGCCCGTGCCTTGGCAAGTAGACTCTCCATTTTTCGCGTTGTCCCGTCCGTACCAAGTAAGCCAACTAGTGTTGTAATACCTGCAGTTGTAATATCGGTAAGCATAAGCTCGGGAGTGCGGGTTTTGAATCCCCCCTCGCCGCCTCCACCAATAATGTGAACATGTGAATCTATAAATCCCGGAACAACTAAAAGATTTGCTGCATTAATAATTTGAATAGGAGCAAAGTTGTCAGGAATCGCAATTCTGTCATCAATAAATGCGATTTTATCGTCTGCAATCAATAGGTCTTTCCGTCCTAGATAATTGGGTGCATTTACTTCTCCATTTTTGATTAAGGTAAGCATTTCTTTTCTCCTCCTGTTATGTATTCTTGTCCTCTATCAGAATGGACCATATCCGATAAAGTGAGCTATGATGACAGCTATTAATCCGATTAGATATTGAATAAGTACGAGCGGCAGAATCCACCTCGCCCCTTTGTCCAAGAGATACCGGCAATTGTCAAACTTGCCATTAAGGTGGTGGCAGTCGGAAAAATCATATTTCCGATTCCGTCTGCAAAAGAGAAAGACAACACTGCCGTTTGGCGTGTAATATGCAATAGTTCCGCGAGCGGCGCCATAATCGGCATTGTCAGCATTGCATGACCGCTGCCGGACGCTAGAACAAAATGAATAAGCGTCTGGAAGGTATACATACCGGCAACACTTAAATAGCCAGGAAAATGCTTGATGGACTCAGATACTTGATGCAGGAGAGGGTCGATGATATGTCCTTCATTTAATACAACAAGAATCGCACGTGAAACGCCGATGATCAATGCTCCACCGATTAAGGAAGCAGAGCCTTTGGTAAAGGAGTTAACAATATGATCTGCAGACATGTTTCCGATGATTCCAACTACGATTGTCAATACAATGAATAAGGCTGCAATTTCTGTAATGTACCATTGGAATTTGATCACACCTAAAGCCAAAACGATATAGTTAATTAAAAAAGCACCTAAAATACACTTATGCCTCGCTGTTAACTTCGCATTGGATTGCAGCAAATGGTGTGCTTCTTCTTTTGTATATTTTCCGTAGACGCCTAAAGAAGGGTTTTTCTTTACCTTCATTGCGTAACGATAGATAAAAAGAGCAGAAACAAGGTAAACAATAACAAATAAAATGAGGCGGTAACCCATCCCTGAGAACATCGGCAATTCTGCGATGCCTTGGGCGATTCCTACTGTGAAGGGATTCATGATGGCAGTCGTAAACCCTGACAATGCCCCTACTATGACAATGGCCGTTCCTGTAATTGCATCAAATCCCAAAGCTAACGCTAGCGGAATGACAAGAGGAACATAAGCCAGTGTTTCTTCCGCCATCCCCATTAAGGAACCACTTGCAGCGAAAACCAGCATCACGACAGGGATTAATAACTTTTCACGCGTCGACAACTTTCGAGCCATTGTGGCGATCAGCACGTCAATCGTACCTGTTGCTCTTAAAACACCGAAGAATCCTCCGATAATTAACAAGAAAAAGATAATATTGCCCGCTTCTACCATTCCTGTAGGAACAGCTTTTATCATATCGAATAAACCTACTGGTGCCGATTTTAACCACTTAAAAGAGTGAGGGTCTACCGTTGTCCGTCCATTCGCTTCAATCCGTACATATTCCCCCGCAGGCAAAACATAGGTTAATAGAGTTGCAATAGCAAGAATGCTGAATAGCAATACAAAAATATTGATTTTTCTCGCTCTTTTCCCCGCTGTTCCCATCGAAACAGCCTTTTCTTGTGGTTGGCCCATACACAAATCTCCTTTGTAATTAAAATAAAAGAATCCTACAAAAACGCTTACAATTCGTTTCCTCTGATCGCCTATCTTTTTTTACCTTTCATCCTATTTTTCCCCCTCCTTTTCAAACCCTCTGGCACTTCGTCCATTTATAGATGCAAAATCTGTGCCAAAATGGGGAGATTGATTCTCAGGGGAATTTTTATCCTTAGAATCATCCTTTAGGGTTTTATCGGTCTTTTTTGGTGATATAATAGAACCAATTTAAAGACAGGAAGGAATCTTATGATGAAATCCACCCTTACACTTATAGCGGGAAGCTTAAAAACAAAGCAAGCCTTGCATGAACAGCTGGAACAACTGCTTGGGGACTATGTTCAAATTAAAAGTCATGCTACAGCTGAAGGTATACCGCTTTCTCTGGAAGATACCATCATCTTGTGTTCATCAGATGCTGCTTATAATGAAACAAACGGTATGTATAGCGTGAATGCCGAGAACATAATTGTGGGCAAGAGAACCGTTCATCATGAATACATTGACAAACTTTTAAAAATACCTGAAGGCTCAACTGTTCTGCTCGTAAATGATGATCATGATGCAACGATCAGTCTTATTGAATCCTTATATCAGCTTGGTGTTGACCATATTCAATTTATCCCTTTTCAAAAGGGCATATTGTTTTATAAGGATGTTCAAATTGCCGTTTCACCAGGAGAAACGCATCTGTGCCCCTCTTATATAAAAGAAGTAATTGACATAGGTGTGCGCCTTTTTGATATGACAACTATTTTGGAAGTTGTGGAATGCTGCGGTTTGGACAAAGATATAACTTCGAAGATTTCAGAAAGGTATATTAGCAATATCATTGATTTACAACGTAAGCTGTTAGTTGCAGAGCGGGATGCCAATCAGATGAGCGAGCACATCCAAAATGTGTTGGGAACTGTTGATGATGGACTATTGGTCGTTAACCAGGAGGGACAGATCACGGTATTCAATCATAGTCTAGCAGCATTGTTTCATGTTGTTGTGCAAGATGTGGTTAATAAGAATATAGAACAGGTAATGAATCGCAGAGATATTATCGATTTCATCATGAACGGCAAGGATGATAGCAAGTTCTTTGACATAGGTGGCGTAGGTGTCGTAATTTTTCGAGTGCAAATGATGAAAGAAAATACAATTATTGCAACTTTCAAGAGTGTGCATCAAGCTTTTGAAATTGAAAAGACAGCGCAAAGAGAAATGCGTAATAAAGGATTTCATACAAAATACGGATTTGATGATATTATCGGCGAGCATGATGTAATGAAGGATCGGAAGAGGATCGCCAAGAAACTTGCCTTGTCGGAGCATCCGATTTTAATTCAGGGAGAGACAGGAACAGGAAAAGAACTGTTTGCGCATGCGATTCATGAGCATTCATTGCGAAAAGACGGGCCGTTTCTGGCTGTAAACTGCAGCGCATTATCAGAAAGCCTGCTGGAGAGCGAATTGTTCGGCTATGAAGAAGGGACATTTACAGGGGCACAAAGAGGAGGAAAGAAAGGTCTGTTTGAATTGGCGGATAACGGAACGATCTTTTTGGATGAAATCGGCGACATCAGTCTCACTGTTCAATCCCATCTGCTACGCGTTCTGCAGGAGGGAGAAATCCGTAGAATCGGCGGCGGAAGAATCATACCTATCAATGTTCGAGTAATTACCGCAACAAATAAAGATCTTCAAGGAAAGATACGGGACAGTTCATTCAGATCAGACTTATTTTATCGGCTGAATGTACTTAATCTCTATATTCCTCCACTCATGGAGAGAAGAGCGGATATTCCACTTTTGATTAAGCATTTCATTACAAAGAGCGGGAAGTGGGTAAAAGTTGAGCAAAATGTCTTGGAGTTTTTCATGAAATATGAATGGCCTGGAAATATACGGGAACTGAAAAGCACAATTGATTACATGCTGACGGTTAGTGAGGGAAATGTCTTAACGAAAAGAGACCTGCCCTCCATGTTGGGACAAGCGAAAGACAGCGTTATGTCCGAATATTCTACATGTGAAAGTATGCTGGAAATGAAGGAGCGCACTTTCATCTTAGAAGTAATCAAGCAATGCAACGAAAAGGGAAAAGTGGCAAGCAGAGAGTTGATTTCAAGTCAAAGCAAAGAAACAGACTTTGTCTTGTCCCCTCAGCAGATTCGCCTCCGCTTGGATATTTTAGAAAGTGAAGGATTTGTCATCAAAGGCAGAGGACGGGGCGGCACGAAGATAACCGTTGCCGGAATAGAGTATTTATATTTTCTTAAGTCAAAGCGTGCAGTGTATTCCTAAAGCAATCATTCCTGCATTTTGCTTTTGAATGAAAATGATATAATTAGCCACTACTAATAGGGGTAGTTCGCACATTTGAACGTTTTTGTACGTTAAAAAAATACTAAAAGTAGAACTGCGTACTAAATTTTGGTCACAGCAGCAAATAAAAATATAAATATCTTCATAATCTTAAAGACTTTGGGAGCGAGCCCAAAGTCTTTATTTTGTAAAATTGCCCCATTAAAAAAGGTGATTAGCTTATCTCGCAGCTTGAATCTCATTAACTTCGGGACCTTATTTAAGTGGTAGTTAATTTAGCATAGATGACAAAAAACAGAGTTAATTCCCCTATTACCACAATATATGGTACTACTACAATTAAATTAAGAATAAAAAAGACGGCTAAAATCCCTAAAAATAACCCTAAATGATAAATTTTCAATCTGTGGTGCACATGTCTATATTGGTGGAAAACAAAAGTAGTTGACAGGAAATAGAGCAATACAGAAGAAAAAACGAAATACAGGATATATGAATAATGGATTTCATTTAAAAACATTAGCCTGATGGATGCTGCAATCATGCTCAAAGACATTAAAATAAACAGGTGACCGTAAATAATGGTTTGGCCGATAGTTTTGAGCGACTTGTCTACTTTCTTCTCCACATTATCGAAATACTGCCACCACATCGATATAATTAGGATAAATGAAATGGCCGAAAAGCCTATTGAATTCCAATTTCCTTGTTTAGGCTGAATGACCGCAAGGGTGCTGACAAGAGCTTCACCAAAGAGAATAATGGTAAATAGACCAAATCGCTCTAATAAGTGTGCTGTATTTGTGGGCACCTTTACTAAATACTTTCGTCCAGAAATTGGAACCATAATATCGATAATGATACCCGCATATAACACAGCATAACGAAGCCAAGAATCAAAAAGGACGGAGAATAATGATATAATGATTCCAATCCAAAAATACCTTCCCAAAAATCGTGCTGCATTTTTTCGAAATCCCTCTTCTTTACGCTGGACAACAAGATATTGGATTGCTGTCACTGCTCTTAAGCCAATATAACCAATTAAAAAAGAAAGATAATATCGATCAAAATCGACTGATAAGCTTGATGTCATAATTAGGACAAAAAACATTTGTAGTATCAGAAATAGTCGTTGATGAAATAAATCCTCCCCAAACCGGTTTACAAACAGGGTTTGCCCTACCCAAGCCCACCAGATAGGAATAAAAATTAGCACAAACTTAAATAAATACTCTGAATGGATATATCCATCTTCAACATGAAGTAAAACATGGGTTGCAGACGCAACCGCCGCCACAAATAACAAATCATAAAAAAGCTCTAACCATGTAACTTTCTTTTCTACCATTCTGTACTCCTTCCTATCCCCTAATAGATTATTATATATAGTAAATTCTCTAGCAGGAATACTTATCAATTCTTTAATTTGGTATTTTTGGTGGGATTAACTGTCCTAAGTAGGAACTGAACTAAAAAATTTCCACTTTCATTTTCTACTCATTTCTATGCTTCAATCTAGAGGTGAAGACTATTTATTGAGATAAGCGTAAAATAATTCCATCTGACAACCAGATGGGATTTCCTTTAAAACATACTCAGTCGATAATTTCTTGATAATAGTTCCAAAAGCTTAAGTTCGGCAACACTGTTCCCTTTTTCATCCAATGCAGTTTGGGTCCGGAAGTTTAAGTCTGGCATATTGTTTCGAATCCGACAATGGACAAGTCGAAGAATGTAATATTAATAAGAATCTAATCATTTCTTGGGGAATAAAGTACAAGTTTAGTAGAGATAATGATTTGTTTTTATTCAAAAAAAGCAAGCGGAACCCTCCCCTTGCATCATTATTATGAAAATACAAAAAATTGATTTATTTCGATTATCTAAATGTTAAGATAGACTAATAGTAAGCACATATAGGGAGAATATAAAATGCCTTTAGAAAAAAGGTCATTTACTTTACTACCTCTTTTCAAACTTAAACACCCATAATTGGAGCTTTTTCTTGGTTAAGCATAGTATTTTATTTTCTCCCATGCAAACAAACAGTATACTTAAACATCAAATATATTGACAGCTCTATTTTTTAACCTGTCTTTTACCTGATGCCTTATATATTTACCATGATGTATTTGGGACAAAAAAATAACACGCTTTTTCCAGCGTGTTCAAGAATTTTTATCTTGATCATGAAATTTCAAAACAGCGATTACAAACATGTCAAAACTAAGCATCAAGGACAGAACTTCGAATGTAGCTATTTATAAATCGCCTACATAGCCTTCCCTGCTAAAATGATAAAATCAGTCTAAGCCATTACAGGTAGTAGCTCCCTTTAAGGTAGAAGCAAGCCCAAGGTAATGAATAGATGGATAGTATGCTGCACCTAAACCAAATATCTCTTTATTTCCTCAATGATTTCTAATATTTCATTTACTAGCCGATTTCGTTGTCTAACGAAAAAGGTCATGGTGAAAAGAAATTCTTCAGGCGATGTATGCCTTATATAGATGTCTTTTACCTTTGCTAAGCCAGGGTAAGGTCGAAAAGGAAAGGTATTATCGTAATCATATTTACTTGAATATGAAAATTTAAGTCTATTTAATGTTCCGCCAATGTTTTTCAAAAGCTTATTGTACTTATTGGCATCCAGGACTTCTCTTCCTGATAGTTCTTGTACCGCTTCGGTTAAATCTTCAAAAGACTGATGAACGATGGTAAAATCGAAGGCCTCATCAGATCGTTTGTCCAAATCATCAATTATCTTTCTACTGGTTGTAATAAAATCAATAAGATTGATTGGCAGGATATTTATATTCGCTAATTCGTCAACAAGCCCCAGATGAATCACTGTATCTCTGACTAACAAATTTATATCTACCTTATCAATCAGATCTTCTTCTGTATGCCACCACCAGTTCCCCCCTGGAGTCTGATAAATTCTTTCCTCTTCTATTGGTTCATATTTAAGCATAAGATGGATAGGAATATTCGTCCCCCAAAAGGATTGGTCCGCTCCTCGAGGAAGATAATCAAAACGAGATGGCTCTTTCCCTGTATAGGCCGCGATAATATCCTTTAGAAACTGGGCATTCTCAAGGGATGTAGATCTTGGCACCACATGTACATTTCCCTTTGTACCTGGGAAGTCAATATTAATATGAGCCACGCATCGCTCATTGATTTCTTGCCAAAATTGATCACAATACCAAGCAGATCCTGCATACCGGCCATTTGAATGTCCAGGCCACCAGGCAATTTTGACCCCTCGTTTACATAGCTTGTTAGAAAATATCCGTGCCAATTCCAGCATGAGAGCGGTTGCAGTAGCATTATCTGTTGCCCCTTTATGCCAGGAATCATAATGACCGGAAATGAGGATGTACTCGTCCATTTCACCTGGTATATCGGCAACCGGAAGACTGACACGTTTGATTCCATTTTTAACCTCAGTTTTCAAAACCACCATAACGGAATCTTTCCGCATAAGTTCGAGCAACTTCATTCCATCATGATAGTTAATTCCAACAACAGGGATTTTCGTGAGTTGATCAAAGTTATCAATGGTCGGTGTGCCCCAAACAGTCCCAACGGTTTCTTCATGGATAGCCTCTTCTTTAGATGGCCAAATATGAATAAGGCCTATAGCTCCAGCACTTTCAATTTTTTTCACATAATCCTCAAAGTAGTTCCAGCTGACAACAATTTTATCTTTCATATTTTCGAAACGATCTGCTGGTCCGCTGACACTTCGATTATTTTCACTATCGCAGTCGTATATGACATTCCCCATGATTCCTTGTGGAAGATGGTAACCAAACGATCTTGTTTTTGCACGAATATCCAGGTGATTAGGTGCGATTACGGACACTTGCCCATCGACGGGGTCACTGAAATACCCATCGAATTGGTTGCGTTTATGTTGAATATGATGCCTTTGCAATGTTTCTACAATATAATCAACTGCTATTTCCGCCTCCTCTTCTCCGGTTAACCGTTCCCATTGGGAAAGAGTCTTCACATGCTGGTATAAAAGATTTTTATCAATCAAATCTAGTAGCTTTGAATATTTAGTAGATTGAGTATTCAATGGAATTCATCCTTCTATTAATAATGAATAATATCTGCCACGATGACAAAGAAAGCACCAATAACAACCCACATTAACAATAAAGGCCAGAAAAACTTTACCCATTCTTGATATTTTATCTTAGAAACGGCCAAGCTTCCCATTAACATTGCTGAGGTAGGCAGGATACAATTGGATAATCCGTCCCCGAGCTGATATGCGAGAACAGCAGTTTGTCTAGTGACATCAATCAAATCAGATAATGGAACCATTATTGGCATGGTCGTTGCGGCGAGCCCCGTTCCCGAAGTAATAAAGACATTCATAATGGTTTGGAAAAAGTACATGCCCAGTACTTGAACAAAACTTGGCAAATGGTCAACCATCAACGCAAGCCCATTGACAACCGAATCAATGACATGTCCTTGCTCTAACACGACCACTATTCCTTTTGCTAATCCTACTATGAAGGCACCAAATGTAATGGCTTTCGCTCCCGCCACAAATTCACTTGCAATTTTACTAGGACCATATTTTGATAAGAAACCAACAATAATTCCTAAAGCGAGGAAAAAGGCAGCCAGTTCCTGCATCCACCAACCTTTTTCCGATACCCCCCAAATTAATAGACCAAAACCAGCTAACACGGTAATAATCGTTAAATAATGAGTCACCTTCATGGACGGCAATGAAATCATACTAACAGTATCGTGTCCTTCTTCTTTTTCAAGTTCGAAGACAATACTTTTGGCTGGATCTTTTTTTACCTTTTTCGCATAACGAATAATATAAAGACTCGTGACAACTAATAGAATTACTAAGATAATGGCACGTAACCACATCCCTGAAAACATCGGAATTTCAGCGATTGATTGTGCGATACCAACGTTAAATGGATTAAGTAATCCTGCCGTAAAACCAACTGCGGCACCGAGCATCACCATGGCCGTTCCAGTCACGGCATCATAACCTAACGCTCTCGCAATGGCAATTCCGATCGGCACAAACGCCATAACCTCTGCTGACATCCCGATAGTAAACCCACCGACTGAAAAAATGGATAAGAAAATCGGAATGATGAGAAGACCGCGGTTCATAAAGGTCTTTCCAACCCTTGCTGCCACAGCTTCGATTGTTCCAGTAGAATTAATGATTTGGAAGACACCACCGACAATAAAGATAAAAAAGACCGTATCTGCTGCGTCAACCAGCCCATTGACAATCGCTAAAGGAATATCAATAAGACTGACAGGATTTTGATTTACGTGATGATAGGAATCCTGGACTACAACGGTATTACCAGTGCTCTTGTTTTCCACTCGATCAAATTCACCTGCTGGCAGTAAATATGTGAGTAGAGCTGCAATTAACACCATACTTAAAATGATGACATAGGTGTGTGGCATTTTTAAAAATTTTGCCTTAGGCTTTTCAACTGTTACATATGGGGCCGTTTTATTTAGTTTCACTTTCTTTCACCCTTTACCGTTTATTTGGAAAAACCAATCTTTTTCAAACTCTTATTGTTGTTTATTTCTTTTCCATTCTTCAAATTCACTGCGAATGGCTTGAAGGTAACCGTCATTTGTACACACATCATAAGCCGTCATCGCTAACGCCTTTGCCGCTTTATTTAAACCTTCCATCCCTTTTTCAGAACAGGCTGCCTCTACAAATTCAGGGGTATGAGTATTCGCTGTATCCGTAATTTTGATGTAAGGATGTATGGTAGCGGTGATCTGTCCAACATTTCCAATATCAGAAGAACCAATACCGCCCTTTTTTGGAGGCTCGCATACTTCTTCACCCAAAAGTTCCAAATTATCTTTAAATAAAAAGGCGAGCGCTTGGTTGTTGTTTCGTTCGGCGTAAATCAAGCCCTCCTCTATTTCCATTTTTGCGCCGACGGCTTCTGCCGAAGATCGTGCCGCTCTATACACCTTTTCACGGACAATCTCCAATTGTTCGACTGTCTCTGCTCTTAATAAAAATTCAGCTTCACAGTAGGCCGGTACTACATTCGTAGCTTCACCACCCTTTGTTATAATGCCATGAATTCTGACATCGTCCTTGAAAAACTGACGTAAGGAGTTGACAGCAACAAAGGTATTGATGACTGCATCCAATGCACTGATGCCTTTTTCAGGGCTGGCGGCAGCGTGCGTAGCCTTTCCGTAATATTTAAAGGCAGCGTCCACACAGGCCAATCCCCCGCGTAAAACCATTGTACTCTTATGCGGGTGACACATCATGGCCACATCAACGTGATCGAAAATTCCCTCTTCAACCATTAAGATTTTTCCCCCGCCTACTTCTTCTGCTGGAGTACCCAAAACAACGATTTTCCCCTTTAAATTTGGAATGGCATCCTTCAACGCTAATGCTGCCCCTACCGCAGACGTTCCGATGATATTGTGGCCACATCCATGACCCAATCCCGCCAGTGCATCATATTCAGCAATCAGTGCAATAGTGGGACCTCCAGGCTCCCCTTCCCATGTTGCCCTGAAGGAGGTTTCCAAATTGGCAATCCCTTTTTCAACGGTAAATCCAGCATTTTCTAATGGCTCTGTCAACCAGTTCATGGCTTTATGCTCATGAAAGCTAACCTCGGGATTCCGGTGAATTTTTAACGCTAATTCGCGTAATTCTGCATCCATGGAATCAACAACATCCAGAAGTGCCTTTTTCTGTTGGACTATTTCGACTTGCACAATTATACATCCCCTTAAATATTCAGAATAATCTTGAACTTATTGATATTTTACTTTCAGTCGAATAATAAGTAAAATTAAGCTTTTTTTAGATCCTTATAAAAAATTTTTATAGATTTTACATACAATTAACTGAATTTTTATTAATACATACTCTAATTAAACTTTTTTCAAACAAAAAAAGAGAATCACCTATCACGTGTTCTCTTTTAGTTCAATAGTTCCTGTTCGGATATTTTTTTTATATAATAAACAAATTCAGATACCGTTGCCAAACTCATCGATGCTTCTCTGTAATACATCCATGTTCTTCTTTTCATTTCCTGTCCATTTTTAAAAATCAAATTATAATAACGTAATTTGTCACTAGCTTTTAAAAAGACACTCGGTATGATGGAATAACCAAGTCCCTTTTTCACCATCTCCCTGCAAGTCTCGTAGCTATCTACTTGCATAGTAATCAAAGGCGGTTCTACAAACCTTTCATTCCACCAATATTCAATACTTTGGTCATATGGATTATAAGGACTTGTCTTATATTTTTGAAGAACTTTGGGCTCTTTTCTGTTAATCATCGGCATGTGGGGCAGTTCCTCTAAATCCATGTGCTGATTTGATATAATACATATATTTTCTTCGCTAAGGAGATATTTTTGATCAGACCAGTTATAGTCCCCTCTCACGATGGCAATATCAATCTGTCCATCCAAAAGTGAATCCATAATTTCTGTACTAAACCCTGTATCTACATTCAATTGAACTTTCGGAAACATATTCATATAATCCTTCAAAATGGAAGGAAGATTATACAATCCAAAGTGACTATTAACCCCTATTTTTAAACTGCCGGTCAGTTCACTTCCCATATTCATTAGAAATTCTTTGGTCCTTCGTAAATCTATCAGAATTCTTTTTGCATATTCAGCCAAATGTTCACCAGCAGGGGTCATTTTTATATTCTTTCCACTCTTAGAAAAGATCTCAACCTGGAATTCCTTTTCAATTTGCCGTATACGATAGGTTAAGGCTGGCTGTGTCATAAATAGCCGCTCCGCTGCATTTGTTAAATTTTGATCCTTTTGTAAGTACTGCAACAGCAAACAATCCTTCTCATCCATTTGGTTGTACCACCTGCCTCCATTAACATTCCCTTCTATTTAAACATAGCGGGACGATATTGACTAGATACCAAGTCGGCGCCATATTTTACCAAAATTCAGCATCCTTTCTCCCCCGTATCTTGGCTATTTTGTGAAAATCCCACAACTGGTAAATGTAATAGGGAATTTTAGACAAATATTGGTAAAAAGGAACAAGAAGAGGCAGAACGAAATTGCTAACGCGACTTAAAAAACAGTGCCTGTCACGTCCCGAATAATGTCGAATAATTCGGCAAAACACGGGTGGTGACAGTGGTTGCCCCCCTTATAATGGACATATAAGATAGTATGAAGATACGACAGACTGACATTTTTAGGGGGGAAATATCATGACAAAGAAACGTACATTTTCACATACTAGTGCCGAAGTTAAGTTGGAGGCGGTACTTCAAATATTAGAATCTAAGAAATCAGTAATAGAGGTTGCGAACGGTTTAAATTTACACCGTGATACCGTAAACCGGTGGGTTAATGCGTATAAGGATAAGGGGAAGACTGGTTTAGAAAACCAACGTTCTCACACATCCTCTCAACCTAAAAATGATAATAAAAAGGTGAAAGAGTTAGAGAAAAAATTAAAAGAAATAGAAT
>NZ_JBITPF010000079.1:0-10263 GCF_050468025.1 Neobacillus sp. NRS-1170
CTTAAAGGGGATAATATCATTTTTTAGGGCTTTTTTATCTGGCTTTAATGCCCCGAACACATAATAAAGCACTGAGGACGTAAAATGTATGGCGGTATTGATGATGCTCAATACCAGCTTATGCATCAGTTTATATAAAGTATCGCCGGATTAAGCCCTTATTTTATATCATATTTTCTTACCCTAATACCCAAGAGAAAAGGACGCCGCAGCAACACACGGTTAGTAATATTTTTATGTTAAATATCCAAAAACAAATAAGTAAAATAAGGTAAATATTATTGAAAGAAAAATTCCCCATAACGGTTTTTTAAAATGAATTCTAAGCAGGGAAAACATTGAAAAATCAAAAAATATTGTCCATTTTAATTTCCATCCATGAAAATAGTTAATATGGTCAAAACTTAGCAGGAATAATTCCACTATTAATAATGCAGCTACCCATTTTATTATATAAATGCATTTCTTAAGGAAACTTTCCTCTGGAAAATTTGACAGATAAATAATTGTATACAAAGGATTTATAATAAAAGTGTGGCACAAATGGATTGCAATATGGCTATTAAAGAAAAAATCATGTGAACTGAATTTCCATAAATGAAACTGGTATAAAGCAAATAATTTATATAGGAGACTCATTGCAACAATATAAATCATGGTAGGATAATAGCGTTGCCATTCCTTCCAATTTGCCCACCTTAAAGAAATAAGTAAAAGAATAATCCCAATTGTAAAATGCAACCTTCTGCCTCTTCCTCTCATTGATGTAAAAATTATTATATAATTATCATTTCCATTCCGATTACTTAAATTACATATTTTTACATTTTCCTGCTTTCGTTAGCGATCTTCACTAAATTCACACTGCTTTTTACCGATGGTAAACAGAATACATATAATGTAATGGATCTTTCTTCTACTGGAAAAAATTATTGCCATATTATTTTCGAAATTTATAGTCAATTTGGTTAATTAGTATGATAAAATATAAAAATTAATTTGAGTTTTTGCCAGGGAGCGAGGATTCTAATGTTAAATGCTCGAATGACTGTTATCATACGTGAATTAATGAAAGCGCATACTCCTCTTACAAGTGAATATCTAGCAAATGTTCTTGATGTCACATCAAGAACGATTCGAAATGATATGAAAGACTTGGAATCAACTGTTTCTGATTTTGGTGCTTCCATTAAATCTATTCGAGGTACGGGATACCAGCTTTCAATCCTTCGATAGGAAAGAACATTTGAAGTTTCATTTGGAGCGCCTCTTCATATGAATATCCTGAAAGTTTTTCAAAAGCTGGATTCACTTGTAGTAACAAACCTTTTAAATCTAGAACGAAAATAGCATCTTGGTTACCATTAAACAGATTTTCATTTTTCATCATATTTTCTTCTATATACTCTTTTAATAATTGCCTCTTTTCACTTTTCATTTCTTCATTATGGCTGTTCATCTCTTACTATAAGTTCCTTTCCCCATATTATATGAATAAAAAAGCCAAGATGAGTAAGAATTCTCATCTTGGCTTGTGTTTAGCTCAAATATTGTCTAACTCACTTCCGCCTTTATGAAGTTGGTGATAGGATTAGCGCGATAGCACTCTTATCCAAGTTAAAATCCCAATCCACAAAAATATCATTTACTTTTGTTTTAAGAATAGTTTCAAATTGATTGCTATTATGCAATAATCTTTTCTCAAGATTTCGTTTTGCCAACTTTAATGTTTCGGAGTTTCCTAATCGAATTAATTCTCTTTCGATGGGAACCAAAATTTCTTTTCGAATTACGACTAATGTTCTTGGGTTTAATCGAATGGAATGGATTTCTTCTGGCTCCTTTTCGGCTTGAATACTGATTCTTCTTATTTCTGAGTGAATATTTTCTTTTCCTTCATAGTTTTCATCATTTAAATGATTAATTTCCTTTGAAGAACCAAAACAAACAAAAATACCACTTTTATTATGAATTCCCCAATCGTAATAAAATTCACTGATTTCCATGCCAGTCAATATTTTAATATAGGCCTTAAACTCAGGAATAAGTGTTTTCATCAACATATCTCTCGTCCTTAATACCATGGCTTCTTGACCTTGGGATAATAAGACACTTTCAGAGGGTGTGATAAAATTTCGTAAATAAACAGTCACGGTTGATTGATAATTAGAAACAAAAACAGATTCAGGCCCTTTTCCAAAAAATTCTCGAAGCGTTCTTCCGATGTAACTTGCTAACTCCAAATTCACCTGATTTTTTTCCAAAGAAAATTCATCCTTTTATAAGATAAAAGCTTTATTTCTTTTATCCCTTTTTTATTTTAAATATTTTCAGAAATCTTTTCAATATTTTCTAATATTACCATCGACCTTTCCTTAATTTGTCCCAATAAATCGATATTGTATGCGTTTAAAACTGAATTTATTAGTTATTGCGATATCATCGAATAGGTTAAAATAACCAAATTTTCCTAGAAATAGACTAAAAAGATTGAAAAGTTAATTGTTTGAATATAAAATAATCAAAGGATAGAAGAAAAAATGCTTTTATCTAAATGGATTGCATCTAATTACATAATGTGTTTTTTACTATATAAATAAAGGTCATAATGATGGTAATGAGCTAGACAACATACATTGAGCTAGACATAAGTCAAGGTGGGATGATGATTCCTATCTTGACTTTTTTTATTTTTCGATAAATAAAGAGGGAGAATCATAAAAATGATAAAGATTGCAATTGTGGATGATAACATTCAATTAACAGAGTTACTTAAAAATTACTTATCTAGTCTTGATGATATGGAAGTAATGGGAGTTGCCTACAATGGCATAGAAGGAATGGGGTTATTAAAAAGGGAACAACCAGACCTTGTTATTTTAGATTTAATTATGCCTTATTCCGATGGACTCTCTTTATTAAAAAAACTTGATAAAGAAAAAATCGATACAAATGTTTTAATACTAACTTCTATGGGAAACGAGGATATCATAAAAAAAGCCAGCGAATTCGGGGCATGCTACTTTATGTTAAAACCTGTTGAATTATCCCATTTATCCAATACAATTAGAAATATTTGCCCAAAACAGAAAGAGTCGTCCTTTGTAAATACAAACACAGAGAAAAAAGAGTTACTCCATAATAAAAAAGGTCAAAATATAGAAAATCGAATCACAAATGTATTACGTTTGATGGGGATTCCAGCAAATTTAAAAGGATACTTTTTTTTGAGAGAGGCTATTCAAATGGTATTCAGTAACTTTGAGATATTGCTGGGATGGGGAGGTATAACAAAAGTAATATATCCCACCATTGCAAGTAAATATCATACCACCCCCAGCCGAGTTGAAAGAGGAATTCGACACTCAATTGAAGTTGGATGGAATCGTTCAAGTAATGAGGTACTAGAGTTGTTATTTGGTAACACACTAAACACATTTAAAGTTAAACCCACTAATGGCAAATTTATCGCTATGATTGCCAATTATTTGAGAATACAACAGGATTGTTAAGGTAACTCGATAAAACTGTCTTCTTCAGTTGCCTGCCCGTAAGCTATCCATGCAGCACAAAATCAGTGCTGCACTACAGAAAATGAAATTGATTAGAACGTATCAATTAAAAGTCCCAAGAAAAGGCACAAATAATTGTGCCTTACAACGGTATGGGTTTGCCCTAAATACATTAAATAATATATTCTATTGTGTTTATTCTGGTTTTGATTATTAACAACAATTTTCCTTCTTGCTAACCTCCTATTTTACTTTATAATCATTACTAGCAAGGGGGAGTTAGATGGAACAAGAAAATACTTTAACAAAATTAAAAAACTACGCAAGAAAACTAAAACAAAATTTATTCGTTCTTTATTTATCATACAAAGATAATAGAGTACCTTGGTTCGCTAAATTGGTTGCTATTTGTGTAGTTGCTTATGCATTTAGTCCTATAGATTTGATCCCTGACTTCATTCCTGTATTGGGTTATCTCGACGACCTAATTATTGTTCCGCTGGGCATTTCACTGGCACTAAAATTAATACCACCTTACATTATTGAAGAAAACAGAGAAAAGGCTGAAGAAATTAGGAAAAATGGAAAACCAAAAAACTGGTTTGTTGCCGTACTATTCATTCTGATTTGGATTTTATTTGCGTTTTGGGTTGGTAAATTATTATACGGTATATATCGTTGAAAATAATTATTAAATAACATTTAGGGATATGCTTCTTTGCATATCCTTCTTGAAACTGACCTGCACGTTAGTACAACAAGCAAAAAAGGATCGCAGCACCCATCCCTTGTTCTTCAGCCCACGTTAGTTGAATTGCATTCTTTTTATATTTTCTTTTGAGATTCCTGCTTCTATATAACTTCTTATCAATTTCCAATCATCAGAACTTCCTTTTTTAAAGGTTTGGAAAAATAAATTTACAGTATTTAAGCTCTTACCTTTTACTACCATAGTTGCAGATATTATCAGTAACATTTCATCAATTCTTATTGGGATACTAGAAATTTCATTCAGTTCCCATTGGGCGTTATTTTCTCTAACAAAATTAAATCCTTGTTCCCACCCAAGTATTGATTCCTCAAATCCAAAATCAACTATCTCACCATTTGTGATTTCTCTTCCTTTGTAATCTTTTGATATTAAATCCCTTAATTTAGTTATAGAAGAAGAACGCCAAATATCTAAATATGTATCTAGAAATTTTCTAAATGAATTATCCATAATACCCCCCTAAAATAGTGCTTATGCATAAATTCTATATTTTGAAGGAGGATTCCTTTATTGAACTGAACTGCCCCGTTAGCACCACAAGAAAATAAGACAGCCGCAGCGATCCATCTTAAACTCTTGCACCGTTTAAGTAGAATATTTCACAATCCTCTTGAAAGGCACCAGCTTTTTTATTCTGATTCAATAACGATTTGTTGAGGACTATTAATATCATCAAGTTTGAGATAAATCCCACGGTCATGAAACGCAACATTACTGATTCGAATTGGTTGTGACTTCAAAAAGAGAACAAGGTCAAACAAAGTTTCCCTGTCGCTTTTCCCACCTTTCAGACCGACTGTATATCCACCGTTACATTCCCGATTATTAAGATTTTCCTTAAAGCAGTAAAAACTTTGATCATAAGCTCCAACTGTCAAACCAAATTCAAGCTGATACCCTCTTTTTTCAACCCCTTCTTCAATCGCTTTAAATTTATCATAGTCTCGTTGAAACAATGAAACATTTACGATATTGTAATCATTGAATAGCACTGCTTTTAAAGTTTCTTTATCACTTAATCGTGACAAACCCAATAACTCTATTGGAAAATCCAACGATTTTGTTTTCAACGTGAGTGAATCTGGTGAAGGATTATATGCATTCAACAAACCAATGAAATGAATCAATGTGCTAACTGACTTGTCATCATACAAATTAATATCCTTTTCATAGATCGACGATACATGAAGACCCTCGGCAAAGGAAAACTCAACATCATGAAAACCTAGCATTTCTAATTCACTTTTATTTACATTCCAAAATTTATTACCTAAAATAGCCGCTTTTTTCTGCTTTTGATAATCATCCCCAGTAACTCTCGAAGAAAATAGCCCTTTCAGGTGCACTTCAAACGTTACGGGAATTTCTTCTTTACTTTTCAGAACAAACGTGCGTTCTCCCATGTTTCCTTCATTAACATCTTCGCGTTTTTTAATCGTTACCCCAATGCCGTACTCTTTTTTTACATAATCTCTGACAATCTGATCCACATCATTTTCAGATTCACAAGCTGATAGTGAAAACAATAAAACAAGTATTAACCAAAATGCAATTCTATTTCTCATTTTAATCTCTCCTGAAATTTCAGTTAATCTTTTTGTTGAATTTTTCCTATTGGATGGTTATTTGTATAAAATTGATCTCCTACATGTTCTTAATAATAATTACATTATAAGTCGATTTCCTTCTTGAATTAAACTGCCTTCGTTAGTCGAATAGAAAAAGGCTGCTTTTAGGAAAGCACCCTTTAGTGTAAGTACATCTTTTCACATTTAATTTAAATCAACCTGCAAGTATAGCTGATCAAATACGTTTCATGAAGTCATTTTTGGGTGGGCACATGAAACTGGACATATTTTAAAGAATCCAGCTGCAACAATATATGATGTCTTCTAGTTTGAATATCCTTTTTTTAATTTAGTTATGAAACTAAGCCGATATTATACGTTAAAGAAGATTAGCTTTTCGTTACATTAACAGAGCCTTTCTAATTAAAAATTATAGGAAAAGTAAATGTAACGAAAGCTGCCCAAAGTCCGTAGACCGGCAAATACTTAGTAACGGCATCTTGGATAGCTGAAGGTCTGGATTTGTTTTGTAGAAAACGCATATAGGAGAACATAATCCAAATTAGATTTGCCCAGATAAGTATGTTTACTCCTAAAACAGCAAGTCTATTTGGGGTAATCCCATAAGAAGAAAGTCTGAACACGATGGCTGACAAAGCCACACTGTCAATGATAAGCGCAAGAACAATTAAGGCTAAATTTATATAATCTGAAATGTTCTTTTTCTCGTCAGAATCGCTTTCGGTAATGGAAAATATGGTAACGGCCAATACACCAAGGAGTATTCCATTGAAGGCTATCAGGAAATTGCGGTCCATGAATGGATTTTTTCCGACCCATATTACCGTTATAAGATAGACCAACAATGTGACCAGGACAAGTGGACTAAAAATTTTAGCTATATATGGTGTAATATTCTTAGCAAGTTTAAGATTCATTGATACCAGGTTTGCGGCCACAATAGCAAGAGCTGCAGCACCAAATAAAACGACATTACTAAAATAGAAGTCTTCTATATCCAAGCCAACAAACCTAAATAACTGCATGGTTAATGCTGCTAGCACCATTCCGCTAACTGCCATGCTGGCGTAAAGAATACAAAATTCCAAATTAAATTTAATATAGGCTAATCTTGCATAGTCTTTTGAATATTCATTTCCTGTAAATGCAAGCCCTACCAATACCCATAAGAATATGGGAAGGTGCAAATAAGCAAGGATAGTACTGTCTTTATCATTTAATGGCAGCATATTAAGATAAAACCCGGAAATGAGGAACAACGCTGCAAGGGAATAAATAACACTTTTTTTCGGAGTATTTTTGTAAATAAAATAGGCAGCAATAAAGGGAATTATACCAAAAGCCAGGTTAATTGGAGCAATTGCTTCCTGTTCGACAAAATGGAAAATGATCCTGGTGCTTATCCCGGCCAAAATGGCTAAAATGCCCATGAATAAGAAACCTTTTTGAAACAAGGAGGATTTTTCCGTATTTTCCTCCTCCTTGAAATGCAATCTTTCATACCAAACGCCAAGAACCTGAGAATCAGGATTTTGTTCCCATGCGTTTGAGAATGACTTTTTAAAAGCTTTCGGATCTTTTCTATACATTCTCTCCAGCTCATGAGGATTAGACATATTTTCAATTATCAAATTGTTAATGTCCATAGTTATACCTCCCCTAATCATTGTTATATTAAGTTTCCTCCACAATGTTTAACTGTCTTCGTCACTTTTGTATTCTAAAATATCTCCAGGCTGACATTCTAAAGCCTTACAAATTGCCTCTAAAGTGGATAATCGAATCGCTTTTGCCCTTCCATTTTTCAATATAGAAAGGTTCGCCATCGTTATTCCAACCTTCTCAGAAAGTTCTGTTACGCTCATTTTCCTTTTTGCTAACATCACATCAATATTGATTATAATTGCCATTGTTATTCACCTCAGACCGTTAAATCATTTTCTGATTTGATATCAATTGCTTCTTGTAAAAGTTTTTGTAGAACAGCCGCAAAGACTGCGATCACCATTGAAGCAAAAGGAACCACCAATCCGATAAAGATAACTCCTGGTGCGTCGTCTACTTCAGCAAAAATATAGAAGAGAGGCCAAACCAGCACATGCAAAATACTGATTGTAATTGCACAGTATTTGATTTTCTTTAAAGCTTTTACAGATAAATCGGAGAAAGCTTTATCTTTGTCAATATAGCGTAAGAGTTTGAAAGCCTGATACAAAGCAAAGTAAAAAGGGATTGCCGATGCATCAAAAACGATGAAAGCGAGATATTTTATTAAAGCAAACTCTGGAAGCAATTTTGCTGCAATATTCGCCATCTCAGGCACCAAAAAGATGCACAAAGCCAGAACGGGGACTCCTAAAAAAATAACAGCTATTTTTAAAAATAACGTTGTTACTTTTCCCATAAAAAGCACCTCACTTATTTATTCTGATTTTGATTTTAATATACATTTTATCGTTTTACAATAAATTATTATTAATTCTAACAATATTTTTGTTGTATTGTTGTTTTGTTTTAAGCAAAAATAAAAGCATTCCTCCATCAAAGAAATGCTCTGTAACTTTAAACCATTAAATTTATAACTTGTACAATTAACCCGCCCCGTTAGCATAACAAGCAGAAAAGACCGCCGCAGCGATTCATCTTGAACTCTAGCACCCGTTTGTTTAAGTGCAGTATTTCACAATCTCTATAGAACAAACAATATTAAAACGCCATTATTAGTTGAGAACTAAAGGAAGGTATCTGCAAATTGTTCTTCTGAAATTACTTTTAATCCATTTCTTTTTAGTAAAGCAGAAGTGACTCCCATCCCCATAATTTTTTTCCCCGTAAATTCACCGTTATATGTGGTTGAACTGCCGCAAGATGGGCTATTTTCCTTTAGAACCACCAAAGTCGCATTTAATTCTATAGCTTGTTCAAGCGTAGAATATGCTCCTTTTATGTAAAGTTGGGTAACATCTTTACCTGATTTATCAACTACTTTAGCGTTTCCATCCAGAACATCTTCTCCGTTTCCACCAATTATCTCAGCTGGTTCTCTTGGCGTTGAAAACCCACCAAGTAATTCAGGACATATTGTAATAGCTTTATTTTCTTCTACCAATTTACTTATTTTATCATTTAAACAATTTGTCCCATTATATCTCACATATAACCCTGCTAAGCAGGAACTCACCAATATCATTTACTAACCCCTTTCTGCTAAGTCCAATTTTACCAAATATTTTTTTGTTCAACTCCTGCTGTTTGTTGACTAAGAAAGGGGATCGCCGAAGCGTCCCCATCTTTAACTCTTGCCTCCATTTGTTGAGTTGCAACCAATTTATTTTAACTGTTGTTACTACCTGTTATATCATTACTGGACTTTTCAAAGCATAGATTAACTGTCCTTTCCTTTGAACGAGTACGATGCATTGTATTCGCAGGAATTGTAAAAATTTCACCTGGTTTCAAAGAAACTGTTTCATCGTTTTCAAAGTCAATGAAAAGTTCACCTTCCAATACATAGAATAATTCATCACAATTTTCGTGTTTATGCCAGTGGAATTCTCCGTTTATAACAGCTATTCGAAGAGCGTGGTCATTAACTTCACTCACAATAAAATTTGTATATTCGTTTTGATTTTCTATTAATTTGTGTAAGTTTAACACTTCTAATTGTCCTTTTTTCAGCATACTCTTTCTCCTTTGCAATACTTTATCAAAAGAGTTAGTTCGACAAAAGAGTGGAATAACCTTTTTTTCTTCAAATAACCTGCCTTCGTTAGCTCAATAAAAACAGCCGCCAATATAGCAGCTGGTGATTTTCAATTCTTGCACCTTTAGTTGAAGAAGAACGGGTTACTTATGATTAGCAACCACTATTTGAAGCCTTTGATCTTAATTTTATCCCAATATTTTTCTGCTTCTGGGATACAATCCAAGACTTCATTTGCTATAACCTCAAAAATATTTTCATTAGAATCAGGTGCATCATACCTAAACCATTCTCCACCATTAAGTCTCGGTCTGTTGTTTAAGTCGTGGGCAGTTACTTTATTCTGCGGAACTATCTTACCCCAATGGGTGGTAATTCCATCTGAAGGACAAACTGCCACTTCGATAACAAATCCCCCGCCATATCTGTCAAATTGAAACGTTAGAAGGTCAATTTTATTTCTTTAATTCGACGGAAATGTGGAAATGAACCTTTAAACCCATTCTCTCTTAAGATTGGTATTACTATTTTCTTTAAAGAAGAAACCATATTATCTTTTTCAACTGACATTTTATAATATCCTCGATTCTAAAAAATGAACTCTTTTCCGTATAGATTCTCCCACAAATGAACATATTACTTCTTCAAGTAACCTGCCCAGTTAGTCGAAATCGAGTAGAGGGAAAA
>NZ_JBITPF010000080.1:0-2710 GCF_050468025.1 Neobacillus sp. NRS-1170
TTAATACAGATAGGTAAGGGTTTGAGGTTATCGCTCCCTTTTCCCCCTGTTCACACCGTACGTGCGACTTTCACCGCATACGGCGTTCCAACTCATCCAATTCATTCATTTCTATGTTTAGCGTAAAGCAAGTTTAATTCTAATCAGATTGCGAAGTTTTTGCATAGTTTTCGCAGTTCATTCACTTTTTCTTTTTGCTTCTTTTTCAATTTTAGGACATCTAGAAGAGAGTTGATTTTATACATATCTTTTAGATGTATGAGTCGGTAAACTGCTTCATGCAACACTATCAAATTTGAATATCTGTCATCCATTGAGATGATAAGGGTTCTTATGATGACAGTGCCAATCGCTTTTACCAAGTTCTTTACCCGTAACTGCACATTTTCCGTATTGTGCAATGAACTTACTGATGCGGTTATCGTTATATTCAATCGTTCGATTAGGAATGAAGTTTTTCATGATATAGCTTAACACGCTTTTGTTAATCGCTTTTAGATTGTTGTGTATTTTCTCTCTACCTTCGGTAGTATAATTACATACATCTTGCGAGAAGCAGAGATTAGTTTTATGCCGTTGGGCATAAATAGGGACAAACACCATTTCTTGAATCTTGAAATATTGTGGAGAGTATCCTTTATAGCGTTTTTGGAGCGTGCTGGTCATATCATCAAACTTAGCTTCTGCTCTGATATTCTTTAGTCGATTATATAAAGTCTTGTTTATATGAGAGGACAACTCACTTAATTATTCGATATGTTAGTAGCTGCTGCGTAATAGTTTTGGATTCCCATTACGACAGTGTTGTAATGCCAAACAGTTTCAGCACATGGCTTCTTCTGAATTGCTTTTATAGAATCTTTAATTTTAATGAGTGCATTGGACTTAGATTTCTTCGTCATATTTGAATGTGCTACAAATCCAAACCTTGTTTTTCCTTTTCTAATCGCTCGAAAAGTGAAACCAAGGAATTCGGAAGAATTCTTCTTTAAGTTAATAACCTTTGATTTTTCATCACTTGTCTCTAGATGTAATCTTGTTTTAAGAAAATCCTTGATGGCATAATTCATTTTGTTGGCTTGCGAACGAGTACGGCATAAGACTTTGAGGTCATCGGCATACCTAACGATGTAACATTCCTTCAGTTTTGATTTCTTGAGTGCTTTTACTTTGCTTCCATTATGTTTATAATCATGGTTGCTTTGAAATGTTTCCCATTGATTACTTACCCACCAGTCTATTTCATTTAGAACGATATTTGATAAAAGTGGTGAAAGTATACCCCCTTGCGGGGTTCCTTTGGTTGGAACGCCTTCTCCTTCAATTTCTGCTTTTAATAGCTTTGAAATGATGGAGAGTAAAGGTTTATCTTTAATTCCCAATGACCATATTTGTTTGAGTAACTTACTATGGTTGACGTTATCGAAGAATCCTTTTATGTCCACATCTATGCAATGATAAAGACCCACCATATTGATAAGCGATTCAAATCTTGCTTTCGCATGGTGGGTACTTCGATTTGGTCTGAAACCGTAACTATGTTTATGAAATTTTGCCTCACAAATGGGTTCTAAAACTTGCAAAATACACTGTTGAATAATCCTATCCCATATTGTTGGAATTCCTAATGGTCTCATTTTCCCATACCCTTTAGGAATGAAAACACGACGAACACATTCTGGTTTGTATGTTTGGAGCATATTTTGAACGTGTTCAATTACTTCTTCTACCGACAAATGTTTAATGTCATCTATGGTTAACTTATTTGTCCCTGCTGTTTTACTCCCAGTGTTTCTTTTGATGTTTCGATAAGCAAGACGTATATTTTCATTGGAACTAATTAGTTTAATTAAATCATAGAAATTTTGACCATCGACACTTTGAGCATGTAAACTGTCAAAACAATGTTGCATATCGTAATACTCACTATGTCTCAGTTTCTTCCGTTTTAACAAGTCGGTGACTCCCTTGGGAGTTGAACCTCTTTTAGTCTTACAAGAACCTTATTAATCGATAAAGAACTGCCATACATGGTTGAATGATTCTTATTAGTCTAGTGGCTATCCCTCCAGGGTGATTAGTCCTCTCATTGGTACTGTGCCACCACTTTCACTGATACAAAGAAAAGTTATACAGAAACTATTATCATTACTGCTTTCCTAATCACCGCTTCATAGAGAGTAAGCTCTCCACGTCATCAGCTTACAACGTTGACTTATATCTATTATAGAATGAACTTAGGTGCTTCCTTTAAGCCTGTTAGCCGTTCATATGCCTATAACATATCATGGACTTTCATATTAGTTAGTTTTACTCATCCACTGCTAACCTCACAATTTGGTGATATACACATTTCTATGTATTGTGCTTATAGACCCGTACATTCAGAAGTTCGTCAGCATAGCCCTTTGTTCTAGGCTTTTCACATCCTCACCATATTCATTCAACTCAAGCATCATGAATTACACCACTCCATCGAGTAGGCTTTCGACAGCCAAACTGCTACGGTAATTTCTCACGCCTTTTCGCCGAGCTTATAACACTATCTTTCTTACTAAATCAAATGCTATTCGACTTAGAGAGAACCCTTCAGGGCGTTACCCCTTCATTTGATTCTTCGATATAACCCTTCAGTTCCGAAAGGAACTGTCTGACCTCTACCTGAGTATTGTGACCAATCTCAATTTAAGCCAGAAACATTTCGCACAAC
>NZ_JBITPF010000081.1:0-1724 GCF_050468025.1 Neobacillus sp. NRS-1170
CATTATGACTAAACTGCACCGTTAGTTGAAGAAGGAAGATTATCGATAGCTTTAAACCCTAGAATACACCTACAACTTTTTTAATTCGTTTATTCGTTCCAATGTAAGCCCCGTTAGTCTTTGAATAAGTAAATCATCTACTTTTTCTTCTATTGCCGATTTTGCTATTTCTTCGTTTCTTTCTTCTAGAGCAATTAAACCACTTATAAATGAATAATCTTCCATCTTAATTTTGTCATCTGAATCTTTACCATCAAGGGTGAACGCACACAAATATGAACCAATATATGTATCATTAAGATAAATTCTTAATTCGGCTTCAATAAACTCAGAGTAATTATAAATTATAGAAAAGGATATTTTATGTATTTCTAATTTTAACCAACTGTGATTAATGCTGTTTACTAGGTGATTTAGTTCATCATCGTCATTTATTTTGGCATTATTTATTACATTCCAAAAACCTTGAATAGTACGTTCTTCTATTTTAAGCTGTGCAATTATTTCCTGAAATTCTTTACTGTTCATTTTATCCTCCATTTTTGAACTTTCATAAGTTAAAATTTCATATCTTATATATTTTATATTTAACCCTCTTTCGCTAAACTGCTTCGTTAGTGCAATAAAAAAAGGATCGCCGCAGCCATCCCAATCCTTAACTCTTGCTGCCCGTTAGGGAGCACAATAAGGACTTCAACAATCCATATCCACTAACTTTGTAATAACCTAATGTCCCTCAAAAAGCTTGAACCCTTATGATATGTTTTTGATAAGGGGCATTACCTAACTCCTAGTGATAATGAAATGGATGAAGAATAATCAATTTATCAATTCCTCTACCAATAATTACACACCTTCGCACTTCTTACTTAAATAAGAAAAACTACTTATAATAAAAGTGATATACATAATTTTTGTTTCCTGAAGGTGTACTGAGTTCTATTCTGCCTACAAAGTAACCAGGATCTTTGGGCAACATAACTGTCTCGAGAAATTCATCCTTCATATCCTTGACAATAAACTTTATTTCTTTTGGCCCCAGACTCTTGCCATCTTTTGTATAACCGCCGCTAACTGTCCTTCTCACTCCATTGGCAGGGCCAGCCTTGTCTTCAAGTTCCCCAGAGGGCTCGATATTTTTTATAGTTAGAACAGACTCTTTATTAAATAATTCCGCTGTTTTTCCATTCAGTGCTTCTTCCTCTGTTACAGTGTCACAAGAACGTGGACCTATTTCCGCCTTTTCTTCCTTATTGGAACCCTTTTTACACTGACCATATTCATATATTTCTAACTGTTTCTCGCCTACACGAACAATAGGAATATAATTCAAGTGTGCCAAGTCCTTCTCCTTCTCTTTTGCTTCCAACATCTGTTTATTACCTAAAAAAACTGCTAATACCGCTATACCTACAATTACCCCAAACAAAAAATATCTTCTCATAAGCTCCACCTGTATATTTTGATTATAGTGATTAACATAATCCATTAATTTCTTCATTGATTGATTGAATTCCTTCTTGAACTAACCTGCTCCCGTTACTTCAATAAAAAAAGAACAGCCGCCGAATGGCTGCTAACCACCCGGATCTATGCCCAGTTAAGCGGAAGCATCAGGCAGGAATTATATAGGAAGTTTTTTTAGAATAAATAAGCAACGCAATCTCACGATAGCGTTGCTTTATTTCACTCTTGAACCCATTAGTTTAAGTTATCATGAACGA
>NZ_JBITPF010000082.1:0-22899 GCF_050468025.1 Neobacillus sp. NRS-1170
AAGAGTCCGTATAGAGGACATGGTGCCCGCCTTTTCGGTTGCCCGAGTCCGCAAGAGTCCGTATAGAGGACATGGAACCCGTATTTTCGGTTGCCCGCCTTTTCGGTTGCCCGAGTCTGCAAGAGACCGTAAAGAAGACATGGTGCCCGCCTTTTCGGTTGCCCGAGTCCGCAAGAGGCCGTATAGAGGACACGGTGCCCGCCTTTTCGGTTGCCCGAGTCTGCAAGAGGCCGTAAAGAAGACATGGTGCCCGCCTTTTTCGGTTGCCCGAGTCCGCAAGAGGCCGTATAGAGGAATCGGAACCCGAATTTTCAAGTGACCGAATCTGCAAGAGATAGTATAGAGGACACGGTGCCCAAATTATCGAATGTCCGTGTCCGCAAGAATCCATATAGAGGACAAGGCCCTTTATGATTTCCTACTTTCAATTATTATCGAGTCTTGATCAAGTTGCTCAAAAATCATTTCAGCAACTTGTTTAGGTGAACTTAGCCGTGATGGATCTTTAATATGGTCACTGTCCGCCCAAAATGGTGTATCCATGCCTCCCATATAGACAGCATTAATTTTAATTCCGCTGCCCTCATATTCCTTTTGCAGGCTTTCGGTGAAGCCTCTGACTGCAAATTTGCTCGCTGCATAAACTGCTTCATTGACTTTTCCGCGTAAACCAGCAGTTGAAATAATATTCATGATCCTTCCTTCTCCCTTAACAAGAAGAAGCGGTAAAATTGCCTTCGTCATAAAAATTGTTCCTAACACATTCGTATCTAACATTTCGATGATTTGCTTTTCATTTAGCTCTCCAAACGGCCCAAAATGTCCGACTCCAGCATTATTTACCAATCCCGCTATGTGGTAGGTGCTGCCAATATCTTTTAATTTCTTCGAAACTTCTTCATTATTTCGAATGTCTAGTACAAGGATCTCAGCAGTGCCGCCTACTGCTTCAATTTCATCTTTGGCAGCAACTAATTTATCAGTACTTCTGCCAGCGAGCAAAAGATGATACCCCTTTTTTGAAAAAAGAAATGCTAGCTCTTTTCCCAACCCAGATCCTGCACCAGTTACAATGATTGTTTTCATTAAGTTATCTCCTTCAAAATGGTTTTTACCTTTATTAATTTTACAAAAAAAACTATACTAAAATAAAGAGAAATGGGAGGGAAAAAGATGCAGCAGGAGAAGCGGTATAGTGACATGACAGAGCATGAATTAAGGCAGGAAATTGCTGCGCTACAAGAAAAAGCAAGAAAAGCAGAGCAAATGGGAATGGTAAATGAATTTGCGGTACTTGAAAGAAAAGTTTTAATGGCAAGAGCATATTTATTAAACCCAGACTCCTTTAAACCTGGGGAAATTTACGAAATTGAGGGAGACCCTGGCCAACATTTTAAAATAGACTATATGAATGGCGTGTTTGCTTGGGGTTACCGACTAAAAGGTGATGGTAAAGAAGAAGCACTTCCGATATCCCTGTTAAAGAGGTTAAAGTGACAAACCAGAGAACCTATTCTCTGGTTTGTCTTAGTGTTACAAATTAAAATTGTGGTGATTCGTCATCACGTTCACCAGAAGCACGCATGCGCTCTTGAGGATGCGTATTGGTAGTGCCGTTTGCTCTTTTTGAAGCATATTCTGCTTTTGCTCTCGGTTCTCCCTCAAATTTATTATTATTTTGATTCGGGAAATTTGTCGCTTTATTTCTCATGCTGTACCTCCATAAAAGGGAATGAGAAAAACGTGAAAAGCAAAGCTTGTCTTTCAATGCTTACCACGTAACGTTAGTATTTGCTTAAATTTTTACGGTTATGTTATAAGAAAATGGCAAATGGGGTGTGCATGTGAATGATTATCATGAAAAATTAGCAAACCTGCTTTTAGGCAAAAATGACCAGCTTTCTTATCACCAAGCCCGGACTTGGGTTGAGCTGCTTTGGGAGGATTTTGAAACCACTTACGCAAAAGCGGGTAGGGAATATATGGGCAGTGAAATGACAGAAAAAATTGTAAAACAATGGATTGAACACTACGGCGATAAGTTGCATGAATTTGCAGCGACCAATCCGAAATATAAACATTTTCTAGAACAAGCAAAAAATACTCTCCATTAAAAAAGCAAGTGACAGTGGGTCACTTGCTTTTTTAACTTGGGATAATCCCTAATTTTTTTCGCAATTTCTTTTCACTGAACACCCAGCCTGTATAAGAGGTAATCCGATTAAAGTTACAATCTAATTGCACCACAGCCACAAAGGGATAATGGCCATTGCTTCGATAGCGTAAATCAATAAAACGGACCTCATAATAATCAGTGAATTCATCTATTTCCCAGCGATAAACCGGCGAAAATGAAAGAAAAGCGGAAATATTGTCATCCTTTTTCGCAGCTTCAATTAAGAGTGTTTGCGGAACAGGAACTCGTTTAAAACGATCTAAAATTTCTACTTTTTTATCTTCGGACCTGCCAACAAAAAACATGCTTTTATTCATAGCAGCAATTCGCCATTGATGAAACTTCATGGTTGGAGCGATAATAATTTCAGTTGCATCAGGAATTAGGGTTCTTACCTCAACTAAAACTCTTTTTTTAGCTTGATACCTTCTTAAATAGTAGACGATGATAACTGCATACATAATCAGAAACGTATAGCCTGGATTTGCCCCTAAAATCCAAATGAAAATCCCAACGACGTGAATTCCAAATATGATCGGATCAAAGGTATTAATCACACCTAGTGCCACCCATTTTGAAGAGAATGGCCTTAAGGCTTGAGTTCCGTATGCATTAAATATATCTACGAAAACATGGATAAAAACGGCAGCAAAGGTCCATGCCCAGAGATGAAGGAGATTGGCACCCTGAAAAAAAGGATAAATGACTGCCACGATTAAGAGCGGCCACAGGATGACCGCAGGAATAGAATGGGTCACTCCACGATGATTTCGAATATAAATGGCATTATTTCTTAGTTTTAAAACAGTGTCAATATCTGGTATTTGAGAACCTGCTATTGTTGCAATTAAAACACTAGTTGCAGTAGCATGGCTGGCGGCCACTGCTGGATCGAGGGTTGCAAGACCACCAAGTGCAATGCCCATGACAACATGAGTTCCAGTATCCAAAAGGAATATCCTCCTTTAAAATGTTCTTGTCAAAATAGAGAAATTAACTTATTGTAAAACGAAAATGCTTTACTTTTTGCTAGTTTTTTACGGAGGGCCTAAAGTTATGTTAATTGATCTAAAAAATATTACAGAAATCAATATAAATGCTTTTCAAAATGATTTAATTTCTTGGTTTAAGGCGGAACAGCGTGACCTTCCCTGGAGAAAAGATCAGGATCCTTATAAGGTCTGGGTTTCAGAAATAATGCTGCAGCAAACTAGAGTAGATACCGTTATACCTTATTTTAATCGATTTATCGAATGGTTTCCAACCATCGAAGACTTAGCTGAAGCGGAAGAAGATAAGGTTCTAAAAGCATGGGAAGGACTTGGGTATTACTCAAGAGTTCGCAATTTGCAGTCTGCAGTTAAGGAAGTAAAAGCTAATTATAATAGTAAGGTACCCAGCACTCCTGAAGAAATTGCGAAACTTAAGGGAGTCGGACCTTATACCGCAGGTGCTATTTTAAGTATTGCATATGGAGTTCCGGAACCTGCTGTAGATGGTAATGTCATGCGCGTTTTATCAAGAATACTATCTATTTGGGAAGATATTGCGAAACCATCAACGCGAAAAATTTTTGAAAAAGCCGTTCGGGAATTAATTTCACATGATGACCCGTCTGCCTTTAACCAAGCCTTAATGGAATTAGGGGCATTGATTTGTACCCCAACCTCTCCATCATGCTTATTATGCCCAGTTCGCGAACATTGCCACGGGTTTCATGAAGGTGTACAAAGTGAGCTTCCAGTGAAAACGAAAAAAACAAAAACACGTCATGTACAACTAGCTTCGGCCATTCTTTTAGCTGAAAATGGGAAGATTGTCATTCATAAGCGGCCCTCGTCAGGATTACTGGCAAACCTATGGGAATTTCCAAATGTGGAGATTGTTCATCCATTGCAGGCCGATCGCGAGGAAGTTGTAGCTCAATTTAATCAATCTCTAAATTTATCCGTCAAGCTTGATCAGATTATCGGTCAAATTGAACATGTTTTTTCACATTTAGTTTGGAATATTAAAGTGTATACAGGTAAAATATGTTCCGAGTTTGTGGAAAGTGATGAATGGAGGCTTGTCTCGTTAGCGGAAATGGAAGAATACGCTTTTCCTGTTTCCTATCAAAAAATGATAAAGCTTTATCAGGAACAAAAATAGGAAGAAACGCCGTGACCATGTTACGGCGTTCTTTTTATTCTAGTGTTTGATCCCTCCACGGCTTTCAATTTCTTCGATGATCTCTCTGTGTATGGTTTGGCCCTCGCTATTTAAATAGGGGGCAATTTGCTGTAAGGAATGATGAAAAAAAGCAAGTTCGCTATCCTCCCAGTCAGATTTAGCCATCATTGACAACTCTGTCATATCCCGTCCTGCATACATAAAACTTTCATCCCTTCGTTATGGTATTTTCCCTTAGTGTTTGGTCTATTAATTGTCTTCTATTCATGGAAAAGCTAAAATAAGAGCTATACTTGATTGAGGAAAGGAAAAGGAAAATGACACAAAAAGTAGCATTAATTACTGGAAGCAGCAGGGGAATTGGAAAGGCAACAGCACTTCGGCTTGCTGAAGCAGGATATGATATTGTCATTAATTATGCGAGAAGCAAGAAGGGTGCCTTAGAAACAGCTGAACAAGTTGAGGCATTAGGTAGAAAAGCCTTAATAATTAAAGCCAATGTTGGAGATGTAGATAAAATTAAAGATATGTTTGCCCAAATTGAACAGGAATTTGGCCGCTTAGATGTATTTGTCAATAACGCAGCTTCTGGTGTACAGCGTCCGATTATGGAGTTAGAAGAATCACATTGGGATTGGACCTTAAACATCAATAGCAAAGCTCTTTTATTTTGTGGCCAGGAAGCGGCAAAATTGATGGAGAAAAATGGTGGAGGAAAGATTGTCAGCATAAGTTCTTTAGGGTCAATTCGTTATCTTAAGAATTATACAGTTGTTGGTGTATCAAAAGCAGCACTTGAAGCGCTGACAAGGTATTTAGCAATTGAATTGGCTCCAAAAAATATTGTGGTAAATGCCGTTTCCGGCGGCGCGGTTGATACAGAAGCATTGAAGCATTTCCCTAATCGGGAAGAGTTGCTTCAAGAAGCAAAAGAAAAAACTCCTGCAGGGAAAATGGTTGAAATTGAGGATATGGTTAACACCGTAATGTTCTTATTATCTGATGATTCAAGCATGATTAGAGGACAGACTATCATCGTTGATGGTGGAATATCATTACTCGTTTAATTATTTTTAAATAATTTTTTTGGATAATCTTCACGAAGCAGGGATACATTAATATTCGTGGAGGTGATTACAATGGCAAACTTCAATCAACAGCCAAACAAGACTTCAGCTGGAACAAACATCCAGGAAGTAAGACAACAAAATGCTGGAGCTGGTGCAGGTGCAGCAGGGGCAGCAGGTGCATTTGGTACAGAATTTGCGAGTGAAACGAATGCTGCAGAAGTAAGAAAGCAAAACCAACAATCACAAGCAAATAAAAACCAAGGCGGCGCTGGCCAAATGGGTCAAAGCTAATTATACTTAAGTTGAGGGCACTCTTCCAATCGAAAGGGTGCCCTCTTCATTTATTCATAGAACTGTGATTACTGTCCAGCTACAGCGCCTAGGAAAAAATAAACTGCTTTTTTCCCTGGCCAAGGCGCTTCCGCTTTATTTATTTCGACAAAACTTCCTTTTAGTCTACATAAGTAGTCAAAGGAGATTAAGGATTATTCAAGAATACATATTAGGTACAAATAATAAGGCGGTGAGGGAAATGAATCATTTTAACCGATTAGTTTCCGAGCAAATGGCAACGATGGAAAAATTATTATACCTTCAGGCTGAACTTGAACGTTGTCAGCAAATTAAAGAAGAGCTGCAGACATTACAGAACGAAACCGATCTTGAAAGTATTCAAACTGATATTCAACTAATGAAAAAAGAGTTGAAAGAAATTCAGTCCATGTTTGAAAAACAGACTGAAGAGGTTATAAATTCATATCGGGAATCAAGTTTAGCTCCTTCTTTGTAATGAAAAATAAAGAAAATGAAGAAAAAATTTCGCAAATTTTTACAAAGAGCCACTTGAAATGTGGCTCTTTTGTTTTAAATTCTGTTCTCAACCGTTATAATAATAGATAATAGGAATTTTCTTTGTTGCCTTTTGTCGTTTATTTTTCAAAAGAATAGGTTACAAAGCGTTCAGTAATGAAGGTAGGGGAGAACATGGGCGTACCCATCGAAGGTGAACCAATGCAAATACATAGCTATAAACACAATGGGCACATCCATCGCGTCTGGGAAGAAACAACCGTTTTAAAAGGGTCACAGCATTTAGTGATTGGTGGAAATGATCGGACATTGGTAACAGAATCAGATGGTAGAACGTGGATTACAAGAGAACCTGCCATTTGTTACTTCCATTCACAATACTGGTTTAATGTAATTGGAATGATCCGTGAAGACGGCATTTATTATTATTGTAATATCAGTTCACCATTTATTTTTGATGGTGAAGCACTTAAATATATTGATTATGATCTTGATATAAAGGTGTATCCTGATATGACATTTAATTTGCTAGACGAAGATGAGTATGAGCGGCATCGCCGAGAAATGAATTATCCGGATGTAATAGACCAAATTCTTAAGCGAAACGTTGATAAGCTGATTCAATGGATTCGGCAAAGAAATGGCCCATTTGCTCCAGATTTTATTGATATTTGGTATGAACGTTATTTAACATACAGACGTTAAAGGGTAGCGTAGGTGCCTGTTGATTTTATCAACAGGTTTTTACGTGCTTATCGAAAAAAGAAAGGGGGCCATAAAAGATTGAATAGCATTCAGAGATATCTTCAATTTGTAAAGCCATACAAATGGCAGATCATTGGAACAATCATCATTGGACTCATAAAATTCTCTATTCCTCTTATAATACCTATTTTAATAAAGTATGTAGTGGATGATATCATTGGAAATCACTCCTTATCAGCTGATGAAAAAATACATAAATTAATGCTGATTTTGGGTTTGATGATTGTTATATTTGTGGTTCTTAGACCACCGATTGAGTATTATCGGCAGTATTTTGCCCAGTGGACTTCAAGTAAAATCTTATACGATCTTCGTGACACGATGTATAAACATATTCAAAAGCTCAGCTTTAAGTATTATGCCAATACCCGCGCAGGAGAAATCATTTCTCGTGTTATAAATGATGTTGAGCAAACGAAAACGTTTGTTGTGACTGGCTTGATGAACCTGTGGCTGGATATTGCTACTATTGTTATTGCCATTATTCTTATGTTTTCAATGAATGTTAAATTAACCTTAATTTCGATTTTGCTGTTTCCACTCTATGCTATTTCCATAAGCTACTTTTTTGGGAATTTACGGAGGTTAACAAGGATTCGTTCGCAAGCTCTGGCAGAGGTTCAAAGCTACCTTCATGAACGGGTACAAGGGATGCCTGTTATCAAGAGTTTTGCGATTGAAGAATATGAACAAACCCAGTTTGATAAGCAGAATAAAAACTTTTTAGAAAAAGCCTTGCAGCACACGAGCTGGAACGCGAAGTCCTTTTCTGCTGTAAACACTATTACAGATATCGCGCCATTAATTGTGATAGGCTATTCAGCATATTTAGTTATTCAACATCAGCTGTCATTAGGTACGATGGTGGCGTTTTTTGCTTATATTGACAAGCTTTATAATCCCTTAAGAAGACTGGTTAACTCTTCAACCACTGTTACACAATCCTTTGCTTCAATGGATCGTGTTTTTGAATTATTGGATGAAAAGTATGATATTGTTGACGGACCGGATTCGAAAGAGTGCAGTAATGTATATGGTGATATTTCTTTTAAGGATGTATCATTTTCCTATAATGAAAATGAGGAACCGGTACTTAAAGATATTACCATTGATGTAAAAAAGGGAGAAACCATTGCACTTGTTGGAATGAGCGGCGGCGGGAAATCAACGCTGGTTAGCTTAATTCCGCGTTTTTACGATGTAACCAAAGGAAAAATAACTCTCGATGGTGTAGATATCCGTCAGTTTAAGGTTCAAACGTTACGGGATAAAATTGGAGTTGTGTTTCAAGATAATATTTTATTTAGTGAATCAGTGAAGGATAATATTTTATTAGGAAAACCATGGGCAACGGATGAAGAAGTTTACCAGGCAGCCAAAGCCGCCAATGCACACGAATTTATCTTAAATCTTGCTGAAGGATATAATACAAAGGTAGGGGAAAGGGGCGTAAAGCTTTCCGGGGGTCAAAAGCAGCGGATTGCAATTGCACGGGTATTTTTGAAAAACCCGCCAATCCTTATTTTAGATGAGGCGACATCGGCTCTTGACTTAGAGAGTGAACATTCGATTCAAGAATCCCTTGAGGAGCTAGCAAAGGACCGTACCACCTTTATTGTAGCACACCGGTTATCGACCATCACTCATGCGAATCGCATCGTTTTAATAGAGCATGGCCAAATTGTTGAAATCGGAACACATGAAGAACTAATGGCAAAGCAAGGGAACTATTTTAAATTATTTCAGGTACAAATGCTTGAACATAAAGAAACCGAAGTGGAGTAAATTCCACTTCGGTTTTTATTCGTTATGAGGTTCCTCAATGGAAACTTCATTTTCATGGTAAGAATGAAAACTTGTTATCAAAGTATCAAGATGTTCGACCTGCTCACTGTAGTCAATGATTGATGCAACGATTTGCATAATATGATACATATGTGGAGGATCCTGCTCAGCATATTCCTTTTGATGCGATAAAAATAGGTTAAATAATTCTTTTTTGTTTAAACAAACATTTCCTTCTGAATAGGTGGGGTTGGTTGGGATTTTGCCAATAAACCTGAGCATTAGCTGCTCATGCTGGTAAATCAAACAATCCAATTGTTCCTGAATCGATTGCTGAAAATTTTCTGGCAGGTGCAACAGTTCATTTTCAAATCGATGAAGCTTTTTTAATGTATCAAGCGCTTTTTTGGCTGTAGAAGTCATTTGCCGATAAATAACAAGTTTCCGTGACTTTTCTAATGTAATCCTTTTAAAATAGCTTCGTTCTTCTTTATACATTAAGTAAAATTGACTGATTTTAATATAACTGTCCTTTAACTTTTCAATATCAGTTTTGAGAAGTTGATGGTCGAAGTCATGACGTGTACTTAATCTAATCCACCTAATAATCTCTTCTGTCGTGTCGGCTATTTTTAAATAAAGCTTATTTTCATATTTTGGCGGCATAAACACGAGATTAACCAAGAAAGCTGAAAATACCCCAATCATAATCGTGGTGAAACGAATTCCTGCAAACTGAATAAAGCTTCCGCCTTGTATTTCCATTATTGAAATTAATGTAACCAGTGAAAGACCAATGTTTTTCTCGAGTTTCAGCTTTAAATTTAGAAGAATTACGATGATCGCAGCCAGTCCGACCACAATATAATGATTACCTAGCAAAAGAACAAAAATTACTGCCATTATTGCTCCAATAATATTTCCTTGAATCTGTTCAATGATTGTTAAATAGGATCGGTATATCGTCGGCTGAATAGCGAATATCGCAGCAATGGCGGCAAAGACTGGGGAAGGTGAATGCAATAGTTGGGCTAAGTATAATGATAAAACAATAGCTATTCCCGTTTTAAAAATGCGGGCACCTAACTTCATTTTAAATAGTTTCCTTTCAAAATAAGTAGTTATCTTTTTATTTTACACATAAATAACAATACTGTACTATACAGGGAATCATTCATTTAATCAAGAGAAATTATATGAATTTATTTTCGTATTGTTCCAAAAAAATGTGAAAAAAACGCCCGCTTGTCAAAAGCGGGCGTAATAGGTTGCTAATAAATCATTCTGTTGATACTGATGGATCAGCTTGTTCCTTAACTGGAAGAATCTGAACGAAATGATTTTCCAAGTTTGTTAATAAAGAACGAAGATCGTTTGCTTCTTCCGGCTGACCGTTTTGCTCGAGAAGGTCAGTATAGTTTGTTAATAACTCAGTGATATCTTTTATTCCTTTTTCATTTAAATCAACGACAGATACCTTTGCACCTTTTGCAATTCTTTTCTTAAGGGCATCTTTCGTTAGACCCATTTCAGGCTGAAGTCGTGAATACACAACGCCACCGGTCATACCCGCACAAATCCATGGTCCCGGATCTCCTAATACAAGACCGCGGCCATTTGTCATATATTCAAAGGCAAAACCTTTAATATTAGCATTAGAGCCAATGTTGCCGGCTTCTTTTTCTGGAAGCGGCTTTTTCACTTGGCCGCCAATGATTAAATCTGCCCCTGATAATCGGATTCCCGCACGGGCATCAGCATTTCCTTGGGCAACTAGGAGACCTTTTTGTGCCCCATATCCAAATCCTTTTCCAACTGAACCATTATAGAAATGACCATTTTTACCTTTAGACTTAAGGATATGGATATTTCCGCCAAAGGACGTTTTTCCAACTCCGTCCTGACCCCCGCCGTTAACAGTAATTTCAATGCCTTCACTGTTATAAGCACCAAGTCCGTTTCCAGGAATCGATCCTTCCATATACTTTAGCTGTACAGGAGGAAGCTGTTTGTAAGACCCGTCAAGTCTGCCGCGAACACGGTGACAGGAAACACGGCTTCCGAGTACACGTTGTTCAGAAGTTACACTTACGAATTCTCTTGATGAATGAAGCTGATCTACACTGCCATCAAGATATTCAGCACCTACAGCTACTTGCATTTGTGCTTCTGAGATGGATTTTGAAGCCTCCACTTTAGCAAATTGGCTGATTTCCAAAGGCTTTAATAAGTGGGAGAGGTTAAGCTGACCTTCTCCTTTTACTTGCTCCAATAATTCAGAATGACCAACGGCATCCTGTAGATTTTTAATGCCAGCAGATGCGGCAAGATCTTTTAACTCTGAAGCAAAAGCTGTGAAAAGATTCATGATACCTTGAACGGCTAAATCTAATTGTCGTGGTACAAAGCGCCGCAGGCCGTGATCCTTTGCTTGAGCTTCCGTTTCAATTTGAGTAGCAATACCAACATGACAAGTGTCTAAGTGACAACCGCGGCAGGTAGTACAGCCAATTGATAGCATCGCTAAAGTTCCAAAACCGACGCGGTTTGCACCTAGCAGCATAATTTTGATAACATCCCGGGCACTCTTCATTCCGCCGTCAGCCCATACTTCCACTTTATGGCGAAGTCCACTCTCTAGGAGGGCATTGTGTGCAGCTTTTACCCCAATTTCAACCGGCAATCCAACGTGCTGCAACGCATGAATTCTCGCCGCACCAGTACCGCCATCAAACCCGCTTACCGTGATGATGTCAGCACCAGCCTTGGCGATACCAACAGCAATCGTTCCGATATTAGGAACGACAGGCACCTTTACAGCAATCTTTGCTTGATCATTTGCTGTCTTTAGCTCTTGAATCATTTGAGCTAAGTCCTCAATCGAATAAATGTCATGGTTGTTTGAAGGTGAAATTAGATCAGAACCAAGTGTAGCATTTCGTGCAGCCGCTACCTTAGCAGTTACCTTTGATCCAGGTAAATGCCCGCCTTCACCAGGCTTCGCCCCTTGACCAATTTTGATTTCTAATAGATTGGATGAGTTTAATAATTCAGCGTTAACACCAAATCGTCCTGATGCAATCTGTTGACCGCGAGTCTTTGGATATTTTCCGAGCATATCCTTGATTTCGCCGCCTTCACCGTTCAAGCTGACCATGTTTAAGCGATCAGCACCTTCTGCATAGGCACGGAAGGCAATTTCATTTTGAGATCCAAATGACATTGACGAAATAATAAACGGTAAATCATGGTCGCCCACACGGATATCTACATCATTCGGCGTAACAGCTTTATTGCTTTGTTTTAACTGAACTAAATGTCGAATGGTAGTAGGGTTCTCTGTTTCTTGTTCTGTGATTTTATCACGGTAAACACCGTAGTCACCTGTAGATGCCACCTCGCCGATTGCCTTCCAAATACGAGGGAAGAGGTGGAAGGTTTTTCCGACGCGCTCTTTCTCGTTGTTGTAATCCTCAGCTCTTTTTAAAGAATCCTGTTTTAAGGCTTCAAAATTGTCATCGATTTCTTTTGAACCAAAGAAGTTAACAATGTTTAATACCTTCGCAATGGATTCGTGTAAGCCGATACTTGAAAATAAACGGCCATAACCTCTTAACTCATGAATACCAATGGTAGAGATTACTTTTTCTAATCCTTTCGTTAAGGCACTATATAGGTTGGTTAACGGTGTAGTTGATTCATCCAAAACGGTTAGGAACATGTAATAAGGGCTGATTAAATCTGCTCCTAAACCAAATACAGTAATAATGTCATGCAGGGAGCGAATCGCCGCAGAACGCAGCAATAAAGAACAATCCCTTCTTAACTCAGCTTTAACTAGTGCTTGATCAATCGCCGAAGTAACTAAATGCGGGTCGATCCAGTACGCATCCTCTTGATGGGATTTAGCATCGTCAAGAACAAGTAACGTTTTTCCTGCTTGAACAGCTTGAACGGCTTCAGAAGAAAGCCTCTCTAGTGCCTCATCGAGCTTTTCGTTTTTATGGAATGTAGTTGAGATAAATGCAACTAATTTCTGCTCCTGGAAATGCTGGACAACTTGATCAAAGCTAGGCTGCCCTAAGGCTTCAGAACACGTGAAACCAGCTTTTCCTTCTAATAAGAGCGGTGTAGTCAGCTCAATAACCGTTTCCGTTTCTTCTTTTACAAATAGAGTAGGGCGTTTTCCAATAATGACGCGTGTTGAGAAATGTTCTGTTTCACGATCTCGGTCGATGGCAGGGTTGGTTACAACCGCAACGCTTTCTTTTATATAATCTGCAATATTAATTCGTTCTGGATTAAGTGCCGCAAGTGGTGCATCATGGCCAAGGGAGCGAATTGGATCAATTCCTTTTTCAGCCATTTGTTCGACAAATTGGATGTGATCACGTTCCCAGCCAAAAGCCTTATATTGACCATTATGGATTTTATCAGGATAATTCATCGTCACAGTTTTATTAAATGCAGTAGGCTGCAAACGATGCCTTGCTTCACTAAGATTTAAACGTTTTGAATAGCGAGTATACACTTCATTCTGATAACGGTCTTGCTCGTAAACCTCTAAATCTTCTCCGTTCCATTTAAAACCTACCTTCTCACCTGGTGCCAATGGCTTAGGGTCATTCACATATTCACTGGAAGGAATGATTCCTGGTTCGGAGGAGAAGAGATAGGATGTCTCTGTTTCAAGCATCCAAAGCGGCCGCAGTCCAAGTGCATCTACACTAAATACGGCTTCATCTGCATAGCGTGAGATAATTCCTGCAGGGCCTTGGGCAAAGTGTCCCCATGCTTCTCTTATATAAGTATATAAATCTTGAAGTTCACTGGAGTAAGCCTTAATTTCGTTAACGATCGGCGGGAACAAAAGGTCCATTGCTTCAAATAGGGAATATCCCTCTCGGCAAATTAGTGTTTCCATTGTCCGGCTTAAATCCTGTGAGTCACTTCCGTCTTTAACGAGTGGAACACCAATCATTTTTGCTTCGTCGCGAAGCTTTGCAATCGTATTAATTTCTCCGTTATGGCCTAATACACTAAAAGGCTGCACTCGGAAAAAGCTTGAGAGAGTATTTGTAGAATAGCGATTATGGCCAAGTGTCATAGTCGATGCCACAAGGGGGTTAGCAAGATCTTGGTAATATCTTGGAAGAATATCCCCAGCTCCCATAACTTTGTACACAACATGGTTTTGGCTAAAGGATGCTACATGAACATGCTCATTTTTCTCAAAATCAATCAGGGCATCAAAAAGAACACTTGTTAACTCTTGGCCTTTTTTAACTGAAAGGCAGGCGAATTGCCAAAAAACAGGGTTTTCTTGGATCGCAATTGGACCAAGGGCAGCAGGATCCGTAACCTCGTCAGTCTCAAAAATTAGCTCTAATTCATATTTTTCTAGTTTTTGTTGTAATTCTTGTTTAGTAGTTTCCCGGTCAACCTTTTGGCTAATAAATACGTGACCCACTGCAAATTCTTCTTTATTTGCAAGTTGTGGGTCTATTCCAGCCTGAAGCAATTTTTCTTTCCAGAGCTCAACAGGAATATCAGTATGAATACCAACACCATCGCCTTCACCATTGATGAAGCCGGCGCGATGGTTCATCGTCACAAGTGCATCGATACAATCAGAAATATTTTTTCTCGTAGGACGCTTACTCTTTTCAAGGCAAGCAACGATTCCGCAGGCATCATGTTCGTGTTTATGAAAATCTTTAAATAGGGAAGGGGTCCATCTTTGTGTCATTTTGTTGGGCTTCTTCGGAAAATCCTTCGGAAGCCGCTTCACCTCCTATGAAACTTATATTTTGTGAAAATAATTTTTGTTCTGTTTGAAATGATTCGATGCTTTATTGAGGCAATAAGTTAAAGGAAAAATAAAAATAATAATTTAATAGTATCATATGAATTTTCAGAAATCAAATAAATATACAAAGTTTTGGATAAAAAAATGAAGGTATTTAGGTGATGGATAAATGAGGAAAGTTGTCTATGTAACCGTTTTCATGAATGTTTCAAAAATAAAAGGGAGTGATTACCACTCCCAATTGTGCATAAAAAATGCATATTTATTCGTCCTTTAGTAAAGAAAATGCATTTCGTACTGCGTATAAGGTCGCCTCAACATCTTCTTCTGTGTGTGCTATGGTTAAGAACCAAGCTTCGTATTTTGATGGGGCCAGGTTGATTCCTTGGTGAAGCATAAGTTTGAAGAATTTAGCGAACATTTCACCATCCGTATTCTCGGCTTGCTCATAGTTTTCAATAGTTTCATTTGTAAAATAAACAGTAAATGCACCTTTTAAACGATTTATCGTTATTTGAATATCATATTCTTTCGCTGCTTCTAAAATTCCCTCTTCCAGCATTGCTCCTAAACGATCTAGATAATCATATATTCCTTCCTGCTTTAATACTTCAAGACAGGCGATTCCAGAAAGAATCGACGCAGGATTTCCAGCCATCGTTCCTGCTTGGTAGGCAGGACCAAGTGGAGCCACTTTTTCCATGATTTCTTTTCGTCCGCCATAAGCACCGATAGGTAATCCTCCGCCAATTATTTTTCCGAGCGCAGTAAGGTCTGGCTGGATGCCTAATAGGTCCTGGGCACCGCCATACATAAACCGGAAAGCTGTAATAACTTCATCGTAAATGACCAATGCACCTGCGGCGTGGGTCAGGTCATTTACTTGCTGCAGAAAGCCTTGTTTTGGCTCAACTATACCGAAGTTTCCGACGATGGGTTCCACTAAAACCGCTGCAATTTGGTCCCCCCATTTTTCTATTGCTTCTTTGAAAGGTTCAATATCATTAAATGGTACGGTGATCACTTCTTGAGCGATACTTTTTGGAACACCTGCGGAATCTGGTGTTCCAAGAGTGGAAGGGCCTGATCCTGCTGCAACAAGAACGAGGTCAGAGTGGCCGTGATAACACCCGGCAAATTTAATGATTTTATCGCGACCGGTGTAAGCACGGGCCACGCGGATTGTTGTCATTACTGCTTCTGTTCCTGAATTAACAAAGCGAACTTTATCTAATGAAGGAATGGCATCCTTTAACATTTTTGCAAATTTGACCTCATGGGGTGTTGGGGTTCCATAGAGGACTCCGCTTTCTGCCGCTATTTTAATGGCTTCAGTGATGTGTGGGTGCGCATGTCCGGTAATAATTGGTCCATATGCTGCAAGGTAATCAATATATTGATTGCCATCGACGTCCCAGAAGTATGCACCTTGGGCCCGCTCCATCACCACTGGAGCACCGCCGCCCACTGCTTTATAGGAGCGTGAAGGACTGTTAACTCCACCTACGATATGTTCTAAAGCTTCATTATGTAATCGTTCTGAATTGGTAAATTGCATATTTTTACCTCCTTATATCTTTATCTAATATATTTTAGCACTTTTTTTCGTCACTTTTATCTGTTTTAAAAATTAGAAAATTCATGGGAGTACGCGATAGTTGTTTATACCTCCCTATTTGGCTAAACTAAATAGGGCAAGTTTCAGGAGGTAGAAGAATGTATAACGCAATAGAAGTAGAAAACTTACGAAAAGAATTTAAAGCATACTCAAGTCGAACGGGACTTAAGGGTGCGTTTAGAGATTTATTAACGAGAAACTATAAAGTCGTCCCAGCGGTAAATGATATTAGTTTTACCGTCAAACAAGGAGAGATGGTTGGCTATATCGGTGAAAATGGTGCGGGAAAATCAACGACAATTAAAATGCTGACAGGCATCTTAACACCAACATCCGGCAAAATTTCCGTAAATGGTATGAATCCTCATAAAGAACGGGAAAGATTCGTTCAAACCATTGGTGTCGTTTTTGGTCAAAGATCACAATTATGGTGGGATATCGCTGTACAAGAGTCCTTCCGATTGTTGAAAAAGGTTTATAAAGTAACGGATCAGCAATATGACGATCATATGAATCATGTAATTAAAACGCTGGATATTGAACCTCTGCTCGATAAACCGGTTCGTAAACTGTCACTTGGTCAAAGAATGAGGTGTGAGCTGGCTGCTGCCTTAATTCATAACCCGCCATTGCTATTTTTGGATGAACCGACCATTGGCCTGGATGTTTTGGTTAAATTGAAAATTCGCGAGTTCTTAAAAGAAATCAATGAAAAATATAATACCACGATTCTGTTAACGACTCATGATTTATCTGATATTGAAGCCTTATGTGAGCGGGTTATTATGCTTGATGAAGGAAAGGTCATTTATGACGGTGCTTTAAGAAACTTACAGGAAAAATGGGGCGAAGGGAAAGAATTGCAGTTTCAATTTTTGGAGAAGGTTGATATTGCTGCCGTTAAAAACTTAACACAAGCAATACCGGTTAAGTGGGAATTGGATGAAAAAGAGCAAATTTTTACAGCGGCCATAGAGGATAATGACGAACTTATTTCACAAGTGATTGCCAAGGTGGTTGCTGCTTTTAAAATTAAGGATATTAAAATTAATGCAACCTCAACCGAAGAAATCATTCGCAATATATATGAAAAAGGTGCTGTTTAATGAAAGGTGGTAAGTAACATGGATAAATACTTAGAGATGATTAGAATCCGCTTTTTAATGATGCTGGCCTACCGGACAAACTATTATACAGGAATTCTCATTTACGGTATTAATATAGGAGCCTATTACTTTTTATGGTCAGCCATTTATGGAGGGAAAGAGCAAATTCAGGGGCTTTCTGTCGTCCAAATGACTACCTATGTGGCAGTTTCTTGGATGGCACGGGCCTTTTACTTCAATAACCTTGACAGGGAAATGGCTATGGAAATCATGGAAGGTAAAGTGGCGATTGAGCTGATCAGACCTTACAATTATCTAAGCATGAAAACGATGCAAGGATTGGGAGAAGGGATTTTTAGATTATTTTTCTTCTCAGCACCAGGTCTAATTATTGTTTATTTTGTGTTCCCTATAGAGTTTACATGGGATCTAAGCGTTTGGGGGTTATTTGCCCTTTCCATCCTTTTGAGCTTCTTTATTAATACAGAGCTAAATTTATTAACAGGGATTACGACTTTCTTCTTATACAATAATACAGGCCTTATTCGAGCTAAACGTGTAGTCATTGACTTGTTCTCAGGACTTCTTCTTCCGATTAATTTTTTTCCTGGCTGGGCTCAGGAGTTTATGAAATTTCTCCCTTTTCAAGGAATCAGTTATTTGCCAAGTATGATATTTACTAAAGGCTTCTCCCACCAGCAGGCTGTAGAGGCGATTGGGCAGCAATGCATTTGGGTGATAGTTTTAATCATCCCGATTCAATTATTGTGGCATTTGGCAAAGAAACAGCTGATCATTCAAGGGGGTTAATCGATGTTTTATCTCACCATGTTTTTTCAATATATTTCCCAATATTTAAAGACGAGACTTCAATATCGTGCTGATATATTTGTAGAATTTTTCTCTGACTTGTTGTCGCAGGCCATTAATCTCGTGTTTATCCTGGTTGTATTTGGACATACCAATTTGCTGAAAGGCTGGAGCCGGGACGAAATTATTTTTATATATGGATTTTTCTTAGTTCCTTTTGCGGTTTTTTCTGCTTTTTTTAATATATGGGATTTTAATGAACGGTATATCGTGAAAGGGGAACTGGATCGTATTTTAACCAGACCTATTCACAGTCTATTTCAAATTATCCTCGAGCGACTTGAACTGGAGTCCTTACTAGGGGCTATAACGGGATTGGCGGTCATGTTTTATGCGGGGAGCAGACTTGGGTTAAGTGTGGAGTGGTATGATCCTATCTTGTTTGTCGTTTTCGTTGCCGGAGGTGCTCTTGTGTATGGAGGGGTTTTTATTATGATAGCCTGTATCAGCTTTTGGGCCGATGCCAGAACCTCTCTAATGCCGATGATGTACAATATTAGTAACTATGGGAGGTATCCTGTTAATATATATAACAAATTGATTCGTTTTGTCTTAACATGGGTGCTGCCTTTTGCGTTTGTCGGGGTATATCCTGCTGCTTTTTTTCTTGAAAAAACAGAGTGGTATTGGTATTCGTTTATCACACCAGTGATCGGTATTATCTTTTTTATCGTTTCAGTGCTTCTCTGGAATCAAGGAGTAAAGAAATATAGAGGGGCAGGAAATTAAAGCTTCTGCAATTTGATATTTTAAGGAACAAGCCTGCATAGAAATAGAATAACTCACGTTGATTTAGGGGTGAATGGGGTTGTTCTATTTCCTGCTTCCTGTCGTAATTTTTTGTATTTTTATGAGTTTAAGAACTTTATTTATCCCGAATACGGTTAAGGGAAAGTTGGTGTCTGTTGATAATTTCCTGTATTTAGGTTCGGTTTATTTAACTGTTATCATCGGTTTTGGCCTAATTTATCTGTTGTTTGAATTAATTGGGGTATCCATTTTAATCGAAGTGAATCCGCAAAATAGGAATAATATTTTTGAAACGAGCTTCTATTTTAGTGCGATGACTCTTTTTTCGGTTGGAAATGGGGATGTCATTCCCCATGGTATTGGCAGAATCATTACCGTAACGGAAGCGTTAATTGGCTATACCTTGCCTGCTGCTTTTGTTGCTAAAGTTATGTTTGAACGGGATAAGTAATATGGCGATTTGGATAGTTGTTATGGATTGAAAGAAAGGTTAAGCTATGGATAGGAATATTTTACATTTGGAGTGAATAAAATGACTGTTGAATTAGGAAAGCCGGCACCAGATTTTACCCTAGAGGCCAACAATGGTGAGACCATTACATTATCTCAATTAAAAGGGAAAAACGTTGTGCTTTATTTTTATCCAAAAGATATGACACCAGGATGTACAACGGAGGCATGTGATTTCAGGGATCAACATCAGGAATTTAATGACGTAAATGCCGTTATTTTAGGAATCAGTCCAGATCCTGTTGGTCGCCACCAAAAATTTGTGGAGAAGTATGGATTACCATTCCTGCTTCTTGCTGATACAGACCATATGGTAGCGGAAGCCTATGATGTATGGAAGTTAAAGAAAAACTTTGGAAAAGAATACATGGGAATTGAAAGATCCACTTTTATAATTAATAAAGATGGGAACGTTGTGAAAGAGTGGAGAAAAGTTCAAGTTAAGGGGCATGTGGAAGAAGCATTATCCTACATACGTGAGAACCAATGATGGCATTTTTCTAGCCTATTTTCGTTATTAAAGGCTTTTGTCCAATGCAAGATACTAGTATCTGAATATCATTTTATTAGGGCATACCTCCTCAGATAAAATTTTGGGTCCAAAGCGGCCCTTTTTTTATGCACAAATCAGGGAATTCAATGGCTTTAAGTTTTCTAAACGGCTAAAACGGTGATATGATGAAGGAAAAGTTTTAATACATATAAATATCCTTGACAAGGAGGATTAGCAAATGAAAATTTATACAAAGACTGGAGATAAGGGAACTACTTCTCTTATTTATGGGCAAAGGGTTGCAAAAAATGATTTAAGGGTAGAAGCATATGGAACCTGTGATGAAACGAATTCTATGATTGGGCTGGCATTAAGTCATCTTTGTCAGGAAAATTTTCAAGGGAAAGAAATAATTGAAAAAGTTTATCATAAAATACAAACGAATCTCTTTCATGTGGGTGCAGAGCTGGCAACTCCAAAGGGGAAAGAAGTAAAGTGGTCATTAGTTACCGCAGATATAGAAGAGATGGAGAAACAAATTGATGAATGGAACGCAGTCATACCGGAATTAACAAATTTTATTTTACCCGGAGGACATCCTGCAGGTGCTGCCTTTCATGTAGCGCGAACAATTGCAAGGAGAGCGGAAAGATGTGCAGTTACAATAGGAGACGATGTCAACCCGCTAGTCTTGGCATACTTAAACCGGCTTTCGGACCTTTTATTTGTGACTGCCCGGTTTGTTAACCATCAGCTTGGGGCTAATGAACTAACTTTGCATAGTAAAGAATAAGTTTCATATTGGTTAATGATACTACAATGTTGACAAAAGTACTATTTACTTAGTAAACTAATTATAACAATTATAATGTAAGAATCTTTTTTAGAAAAGAGGTGCATGGCGATGAACCAGTTAAAAGAAGCGTTGGATACCTTAAAGGAAACGGGGGTACGTATTACTCCGCAACGTCATGCGATACTTGAATATTTAATAAACTCGATGTCACATCCTACAGCAGACGATATTTATAAAGCCCTGGAGGGAAAGTTCCCTAACATGAGTGTGGCGACAGTTTACAATAATTTACGAGTATTTCGTGAAGTTGGTCTTGTAAAAGAATTAACCTACGGTGATGCATCAAGCCGTTTTGATTTTGTTACATCCCACCATTATCATGTTATTTGTGAATCATGCGGGAAAATTGTTGACTTCCATTATCCTGGTTTAGATGAGGTGGAGCATTTAGCTTCACATGTAACAGGGTTTAAAGTGGCAAATCACCGCATGGAGATTTACGGATCCTGTCCCGAATGTGCTAGTAAAGAAGTACATTAAAATTGCCTTTTCAGGTTTTAAAAAAAGAGTTGACTTAAACTGTTTTGTTTAAGTCAACTCTTTTTATTTTTCTATTTTTTTATTATAAGATTCATCGAAGTCTCTGCCTTCAAGTTTTGGATCAAGCGTTAAGGGTTCGCGGCAATACATGCACATGTCTACACGGCCGAGCATTTTTGTGGTTTTACCACAGCCTGGACATTTAACCTGAATTGTTTTTGTTGATAGCATTCCAATCCAAAAATAGACAACTGTACTTGCAATTATAAAAAGAAGACCAAAAATCATAAAGATGGTCATAATAAGTGGTGAGGAACGAAAAAAGATGCCTCCATACATAACGATAAAGCCGATAAAAACTAGTCCTAATGCAAAGCTGCGAATTTTATTAATTTTACTAGAATATTTAACCATGTTGTTTCTCCCTCCTAGAGAAACTATACCATATTTAAGTAAAGAGAAAAAAGGCTGAAGAAGAATGTCGAATTTTGTCTCCAATTTTAGAAGGAGATTTATCATCATTGTCGAAGTTATAATGCTATCGAGAAAAATGGAGGTATGATGAATGGAAGACATTCTTCGTCCTATATATCAAGAAAGGGCAAGCCAATTAAATACTCTAGGAGTTTTATTGGTTGAAAAAAGACAAAAATCAAGTTCAACAACAGATTCATTTGATGCAATTCTTTTGATTATTGTAAAAGAGGCAGAAAAGCCAATCTTCATAAAGCACTATACCTATGATAACCATAAGGCTGCTATGCATGTTATTACTGAATCAAAGTTGCAAGAATGGATTTTGTTCGGTTCTAATCGGAAAATATTTGAATGGCTTCATAATGCCAAAATCATTTTTGACCGAAATGAATATGTAGCAAATTTAAAAACTGAGCTGCGGGAATTTCCTTTTAACGGACGAAAAATTAAAATGGGCTTAGAATTTGCAAAATTAATTCGACGGTATGTAGACGGAAAAGCACTATTTGAACATAAACAGTTCTTAGATGCTTATAATCATGTTGTTCATTCTTTACATCATCTTGCACGATTAGAGGTTATCGAAAATGGGCTTCATCCTGAACTTACTGTCTGGCATCAAGTGAAACAAATAGAGCCGGAAATATTTAAGTTATATGAAGAGCTTGTTAACAGTGAGGAAACCCTGGAAAAAAGATTAGAACTTTTATTTCTGGCCAGCGAGTTTATGATCCATTCACGAACAAATATTGGAGCAGCTCATTTGCTTGAAGTGCTAAGCACAAAGGACAATTGGATGTTTAATGAAATCATGAGTGAAACAGAATTGGCACCATATTCGGTTGATATGTCAGTTCTTCTTGAATATTTGCTTGAAAAACATTTGCTTGAAGTTGTTAATGTTGAGACGAAGGGGCAAGGTGTTTTCCACCGGTGCTATCGTGTAAGTAAAAAATTATCGTAAAAAAACGAAATTACTTATTGACCTTTTTATGATTACTTGGTATATTAATAACCGTCGCTGCGAAACGAATTAATAAAGTTTTCGCGGGTGACGGTTTTTCAAAAAAAGTTATTGACTTTAAGAAAAACGATGTGTTATATTAATAAAGTCGCTTGCGAGCGATAAAGAAAATTGTTCTTTGAAAACTA
>NZ_JBITPF010000083.1:0-42902 GCF_050468025.1 Neobacillus sp. NRS-1170
CAAAATCTAGGACTTGACTTTATGAACCGTTCTTATCGACCGTCATGGCACTTTTTCGGGTCTGAAGGGCTTTATAAAACGCCCTTATCGACCGTAGAGACACTTTTTCTGGCATAACGGGCTTTATAAAGTCTGATTTGACTTAAAACCTTTAATGAACAAGTAGATTTATAGGTTGGCTTCCCTTAGTATAAGAAAAACCGCCTTATCATAGATAGGCGGTTTATTGCAACAAACTTAATATTTAGGATTTTCACCAAATCGATTGTCGCCCTGGCTGTCTTGGCACAAGAATACAAGCATAATAATCCAGCCGACTAACGGAATGAGCCCAATCAACTGCATCCAGCCGCTTCTTCCGGTATCATGAAGCCGGCGGGCTGTAACAGCTAGCGATGGTAACAATAAAGCCAAACCAAAGAGTCCCGTTAAAACATTTTCAAGGCCTAGGACATTTTCTATCACCATAAGTATAATGTCAAAGATGACATAGAAAAGAATAAACATCCAATATTCCTTACGGCGTGCTCTTCCTTCGAAGCCAGCATAATTCTTTACTACTTTTAAAAACCATTCCATTCCAATTAACCCCCTTGGAAGTATTTCACAGAAATATTAATAATTACAATATTAAGTATATCAGCTTATTAGATTAATATGATAGAGGATTTTGTTATTTTATGAGAGTTATTGTCTAAAGATGGCGAAGGCAAGTTACCTGGGCCAGGCTCACCGCCTTGCTTTTTAAGACGTTACCGATAAATTTTTATCAAGCCGCAGGTTTGGTTAGAATTCCGCGATCTTGGACAGGAATTCCGCAAACTTGAGCCGGAATTCCGCGAAATTTTAATTTTATTCCGCCAATCTGAACCATAATTCCGCGGATTACTCTATAATTTCCGCAATGTGTATTTGTCTCCCCCCAAATTTGTGCGCCTAACTAAAAAAAGAACAAATCAAAATGAATTTGTTCTCTTAAGGATGTTAATTATTGATTAAAACGTCCGCGCTGACGAAGTAATTCGCGGTTCAGGTTAGGATCTACCTCAAAGGCTGCACGCCCATGTAACCAGAATATATTGTTAACAACTACTAAATCCCCGACTGGGAGTTCGAGTTCTGTAACACTCTCATCGGTTTCAAATGAATGTGAAAGGTCACGAAGATATTTAGCTTCTTCAATGGTTTCAGGACAAACAAATTGGTCGATGAAACATGCACCAGGCTTATTATTGTAATTGAAGAAGGTTAAGCGCTGGATTTCTTGATCTACATTTTTACTAGATGGTGCTTTGTAAGTAAACTTATGGTTAGCTAATGGATGATTTACAAACTTATCAAGGTCTTTCCAATCATCAAGGTGTAATAATCGGGATTCACCGCCCCGCGCATTTTCCTCTACTATTTTCATCATTAACAGCCAATCTGTTGGTTCATCTACGAATGTCCCATCTGTATGAAGAGTGAATAAGCGATATGCTTGACGAAGGTAGGAGTCACTGTTATCGGTATGTTTGACAGAAAAGCGTGCGTAATATTTACCTGACATCGAATCAAAATTCGATGAACCTAACAAATAAGAAATGGCAGTGGAGAAAATAACGTATTCATCTGTATCCTTCGTAACACCATCCAATCCAATAGTAAACCCGCCTGATTCACGGTCATGAACGATGCTTCGAAGTAACTCGCCGAATTCTTCACCAACCTGTTCTAATAGCATGGAAGAGACAATAAGACGAGCATATGGTGTATATTCTAAATGCTGGACAGAATAATTTTCTGCTTTGACAGCATTTAAAAACCCTTGAATTGCCTCTTTCGAAAGTTGAATGTGGTATAGACGGTCTGTTTGTGGATGAACGTTCACTTCATACATTTTTGTTTTTGTTTCAAATTTTCCTCTTTGTTTTTCTGCGATTGCCATTTTTCATTCCTCCAGTTTTGTGTAAGATAGGTAAAAATATGGAAGCCAGGAAATATAAAAAGCCAGCTGCACAAAGTTCCCTAAAATAGCAGAGACTCAATGTACAACTGGCTTATATTCACTTCACAGCTCTATTTGTAAATAGAGTCACAATGAATTAGCAGTTAATTGTTATTTATATTTCCTGTTTCCAAGTATTTATAATCTATCCACGGTTCTGAAAGGGTGTTATATCAGAAGGCGGAAGTATTAGAAATATTTACTATTATTAGTATAATTTGTATATGCTAGATTGTCAATTAGTTATTTTATAAGAATTATTATACCTTTTGTTTTTCTTCTGTTTTTATTTGATCGAAATGAAGGCCCAGATCCTTTAATGCCGCAACAATAGCATTTGTCGCCTTGCCTCGGTAATAGGTTTCAATTTCTTCGATTGCATCTTCTACTCCATCTTTTAAACTAATGCCCCTTAATATACGGCCAATAAAGTCGCGCCCCTGTTCGGTTGCTAGAGTACATGAGGCCTCTAATATCACACCATATTTAATATCTATTTCAGCCGTAATCGTTAACGTATCGAAGACACTTTTTGCTGCCATTCCTTGCGGCAGACGCGCGTGGCCTGCAATAAAAATTGTTTTTCCATTTAGCATATTGGGTCTTCCTCTCGAAAGAATTATTTAAACGAATATAGCTTCTTTTAAGTTTGTTTGTTCTGGTATTCTATTCACAACTTCTTTTCCGATTTCGATGGAAGCCGTTGCAGCAGGAGATGGCGCATTGCATACATGGATCGTTCGTTTCCCTTGAATAATATGGAAGTCATCCACCATATTCCCATCGCTCCTTAACGCTTGAGCACGGACTCCAGCAGGTGCAGGGATTAAATCATCTTCTTGGATTTCAGGAATGAGTTCTTGAAGGCTCTTCGTAAATTGTTTCTTGCTGAAGGAGCGAATATATTCATCCAGCCCCTCCTTCGCAAACTTCCCTGCCATTTTCCATAATCCAGGAAAGCTTAATGATTCTATTAAATCCTTTGCATTAAAATCTGTCTTTCTGTATCCTTCCCGTTTAAAGCTAAGCACAGCATTTGGTCCCGCATCGACTTCACCGCTGATCATTCGGGTAAAATGGACCCCCAGAAACGGGAACTTTGGATTTGGCACCGGATAAATTAAATTTTTTACTAAATAGCGCTTTTCAGGTTTTAATTTGTAATACTCGCCTCTAAAAGGCAAAATCTTCATATCTGTTTTATATCCTGCTGCTAAAGCTACACGATCACTGTGAAGCCCAGCACAGTTAATGACCATTCCTGCTTTTAATGTTCCACGATTCGTTTCAATGATTACTTGATCCGATTCCTCATGCATTTTCTCCACTTTTGTATTTAGACGAATTTCTCCGCCACTCTCTCGGATAAGTTCGGCAAACTTTTCACTAACTTGCCTGTAATTTACGATGCCGGCCATCGGAACACGGATTGCGCCTAATCCATTAACATGTGGTTCAATTTCCTTTAATTCATCTGAACCGATTCTATGAATAGCTAATTCATTTTCCAGCCCTCGTTTATATAAATTTTCAAGAAGCGGTAATTCCTCTTGTTTCGTTGCAACGATTACTTTTCCGCAAATATCATGGTCTATTCCATGTGTTTGGCAGAAGACGATCATCGATTTACTTCCTTGGCGGGCAAAACGAGCTTTGAAACTACCGGGCTTATAATAAATGCCTGAATGAATCACACCGCTATTATGGCCTGTTTGATGTTCCGCAACAACGGATTCCTTCTCAATGACGACTACCTTTGCATTAGGAAAACGCTCATAAATGGCCATCCCTGTTGATAAACCAACAATTCCTCCGCCCACTATTGCAAAATCATACATTTTCAATAGGACCCCTCTCCGATTTAATAGTAAGAATTACATTGGATCCATATAAACAGTCTTCACTTCTGTATAAAACTCAATAGCAGCTTTTCCCTGCTCACGACTGCCGGAACTAGAATTCTTACATCCGCCAAAAGGCATTTGTGGTTCTGCTCCCGAAGTTTCCGAGTTAACATGTACAAGTCCTACTTCCGCATCTTCAACAAAGCGGCGGGCCAATGTCAGGTTATTTGTGCAGATGGCTGCGCTAAGACCAAATTCCGTATCATTTGCCATCTCCACTGCTTCTTCGTAATCTTTGACTTTAAATAATGCAAGAACTGGACCAAAAATTTCTTCACGGGCAATTCGCGCGTCACGTGGCACATTTTCAAAGATTGTTGGTTTTACATAAAAACCATTTTTTAATCCTTCCTCTTCCGGAATCTCACCACCGCAAAGCAGTGTTGCTTCTGATTTCCCCGCTTCGATCATTTCGAGCACCCCATCAAGCTGTGCTTTTGATACGGCGGGTCCGATAACTGTTCCCTCGTGAAGCGGATTACCAATGGTTAATTCCTTCGTCCGCTTTACGAGCAGGTCACGAAATGACTCGTAGATCTCTTCTTGGACAATCACACGACTAGTTGCTGTACATTTTTGGCCGGTAGATTTAAATGCTCCGCCTACAGCTATTTCAACTGCTCTATCCAGATCTGCATCATTTAGAACAACAAGCGGATTCTTCCCTCCCATTTCCATCTGTACCTTTTTCCCGTTTTCTACAGCCTGTTTTTGAATCTGCCGCCCTACTTGGTTCGAACCGGTGAAGGAAATGGCTTTTATATCTGGATGTTTCACCAATTCATTCCCAATAACAGATCCTCTTCCGAATACACAATTAAGGACACCTGCTGGCAGACCTGCTTCATCAAAAGCTTTCATGACGTAATAGACAGATTTCGGCGTTAAATCAGCAGGCTTAATCACCACTGTATTTCCATAGATAAGTGCTGGTGCCATCTTCCATACTGGGATGGCAATAGGAAAATTCCACGGTGTAATTAAACCGACAGGACCTGAGGGTGTACGAGTCGTATACAAAAATGTTTTTTCATTAGCGGACGGTATTACGTCTCCAAGCGGCTGCCGTGCTTCAGCTGCAAAATACTCGAGGATGCTTACTGCGCGATTAGCCTCCCCCATCCCTTCCGAAAATGCTTTTCCCTCTTCCTTAATTAGATCCCGTCCTATTTCCTCTATGTTATCTTTCAAAAAAGCCGCTGCCCTTTGTAAATAAGCTGCCCTTTGTTGAATGGAGAGTTTTTTCCAAGCTGGAAAGGCATTTTTTGCAGCGGCTGCCGCGTCGTGTACATCAGCTGCGGCACTGGATGGGAATTCCCCTAAGCTTTCACTGTTATGCGGACTTAGGTTTTCTTTATATTCCTTTGTAGACGGCTCTTTCCATTGTCCGTTAATGTAATTTAAATAACGCATCCATAAATCCTCCTAAAATCATCTATTATTCTCTTTTTCACCTTTTCATTTATGCTGGATTACTAATATCAGCATCATCGTTCACACTAGCAACTGTTTTCCTTGTCACCACACTTACACCTAACGTTACAGCAATATCCATAAAACGATATGTTTTATGGATATTTTTGTTATTTGAACATTCTGATAATTTAAACTATAAAAATCTATTGCACTAGCTTTTCGGGCTGATCATTAGATAGGACCGTTGCATCGATTTTCTTTCTAGTAAATTTAAAATAGTAAAAAACATAACATGCGGCAACAAAGCCAAATCCTATATATAGTGATGTCCGCTGGGCTGGGTCGAATGCGGTAAACACAACGATTCCTGCACACATGATGAGGCACAGAATTGGAAGGAGAGGAAAGAAAGGTACTTTAAATTTTAAATCCTTCAAGCTTCCGCCATCCGCAATATACTGTTTGCGGAATTTATACTGTGCAAGAGCGATCGCCATCCATGTAACTACCCCTCCAACCCCGCTGATAGCCAGCAGCACCACAAATAATGTTTCCTCTGCTATGACACTAGTAAGCAAAGATAGTAAGGCAAAGACGAGTGTAACGAGCAAGGCATTCATGGGCACACCACGTTTATTTATCTTTCCGAACATACGGGGAGCTTGCCCGCTTTGGGAAAGAGAAAAAAGAATTCTCGTACATGCAAATAAACCTGTGTTCCCAACCGAAAGAATAGCCGTTAAAATAACGAAGTTCATAATATCCGCCGCATAAGGAATACCAATCATATCGAATACTGTTACAAACGGGCTTTCAAGTACACCTGCTTTTTTCCATGGAACAATGGCTGATAAGACAAAAGTTGCCAGCACATAGAAAAGTAAAATACGGACGATGATACTCCGGATTGCTTTTGGGATACTCTTTTCGGGCTCCTCTGTCTCACCTGCTGCAACCCCCATGATTTCCGAACCCATAAAAGAATAGACGACTGTCATGATTGATATAAATATACCGATGAATCCCTTTGGAAATAATCCATCACCAATAAAATTTGAAAGGAATGGAGCAGATTGCCCCTTGATCGAAACCAATCCGAATATCGCAGCCCCTCCAACCACGATAAAAAAGAGAACAGCCAATATTTTTATGGCAGAGAACCAATATTCCATCTCGGCAAAGCTTCTTGTTGTCAACGCGTTTATACCGAATAATATCAAGGTGAAAACGGCACACCACACCCATACTGGTACATCAGGAAACCATCTGGCCATCAGCAAACCGGCCGCTATAAATTCTAAACCTACATAAATAGCCCAGCTTAACCAGTAAGTCCAGCCGATCATAAACCCAGAAGCAGGGCCGATAAAGCGCTCTGCATGGGCCTGAAAAGAACCGGAGACTGGCATCACTACCGATAGCTCTCCAAGACAAACCATGACCATGTACATAAGTAAACCGCCGAATAAATAGGCTGTGATCGCCCCCATAGGTCCAGCCTGACCAATCGCATACCCGGACCCTAGGAAAAGACCTGTACCAATGACTCCACCTATCGAAAGCATAAATAAATGTCTGCTTTTCATCGAACGTTTTAATTCTTTTGGTTGATTTCCCTGTTCTGGTTTCATCTAATTCCCCCTTTATTTTCTCTATTCATATGAATTAACCGCTTATCTGACTGCTGCTTTTTCAGACGGATCAGCAAACTCTAATAAATCACTGACTTCCGGTTTAAAGATTTCATACGCAACATCTCGCTGATATCTGTTTTGTTTCTTCGCTTCTGAAAATAGTTGAATCGTATTTTTTCGGCATAGCTTTTCAATATCATCCATTACAGCCTGCGGGTCTGGTTTGACCAGTCCGAAAATCACTGCGTCATAAAATCTTATGGCCCCTAGGTTCGCAACAAAATCATTGACGATGTCAATTCCTCTTTGTTTGATGATTTCATCTCCTTCTGAAGAAATTGGGATATTAGCTGCTTCAACAATCAGGCTGGCTTTTACCGTATCTGCATTAGACTGGTTAATAACGTCCTCTAACGCACACGGGATGAGAACATCGCAATCTACATCAAGCCAGTCAGAGTTTGGCCTTACTGTATAGTTCGGGTCAAAATAATTGATATCCATTTCGCCATATACATTCTTATGGTCAATAAGGGTTTGAATATCCAATCCTTCTTCACATGTGACTAACAAGTTCGCATCTGAAATTCCGACGATTTTATAACCTAATTGAGATAGTTTTAATGCGCAGCTTGCTCCTACACAGCCAAAGCCTTGGATGACAACCTTCGCTCCGTCCTTGCCATTTTTAAACTTCCAAGCTTCATCGGCCGAAAAGGCAACACCATATCCTGTAACAGCATCATTTAAAAGCAATCCATCCATTCTTGTTTTCATCAGTCCATCAAAGTCCTTTATCCCTTGAAGAATCGCAGGATCTTGTTTCATGGATTTTGTCAGCGGGATATCAATGCCGAATTCGTTAAAGATTTGGAGGACATCTTCATACTTCGTACCTAGATCACTTCCTAAGGATACGCCGTTATCAATATAAGGCATCACGGCAATTAAAAATCTTCTTAAGACGGCATAAGCATCTGGAGCTTTGTAATCATACTTAATTCCCGCTTTACATCCACCGGTCGTTCCGCTGTCACTGGCTACATACTTATATGCCATTGCATGGGCTAATCTTTCAACCTCTTCTTTTGTTACTGACGGATGCATTCTCGTACCGCCGCCTGTATATCCCTTCACGAAATTATGAACAACAAGCCACCCCTGTGCATCCGTTTCCGTATCATTCCACTCGACAACTAAATATGGTTTAGTCAATCCAATCCCTCCCAAAGATTTCCTCTTTCATGCAGTTACTATTAAAAAATTTCTATAAACACTGTGGTTATGTTGTTGTTAAAAAATAAGCTGCTATTCAAACCAGCGAATAGGCTTCGGTTCCAAATTAATGTTAATCTGTTTCGTTTCCTGATATTCGTCCAATCCGTACGTACTAAGGCTTCTGCCGATGCCGCTTTGTTTATAGCCCCCCCACGGTGCTTGAATATTCGTGAGGTGGTAAGCGTTCACCCATGTAATACCGGCACGGACCTTTTTGATGACTCGCATTGCCTTGTTATGATCGGTAGAGAAAACGGCCCCTGCAAGTCCAAAGTCTGTGTCGTTCGCGATCTTGACAGCTTCTTCTTCATCTTTGAATTTCTGAATAGCAACAACGGGACCAAAGATTTCTTCTCTGACAATCCGCATATCGCTTGTCACATGAGTAAAGACGGTAGGTTCGATGAAAAATCCCTTTTCCAGACCATCTGTCTCTATTCGATTACCACCTAGAGTAAGTTTCGCTCCTTCTTCTTTCCCAATCCGAATGTAGTCTAGTATACTTTCAAAATGCTTTTCGCTGACAATGGCACCCATTTGGGAATGTTCATCATTTCCGGGGCCAACCCTAATCCCTTTTGCCTTTTCTACATATTTCTCCACAAATGTATCGTAGATCCCCTCTTGGACAAGAAGACGGCTCCCCGAAGAACAAACTTGCCCTGAGCCCATAAAAATGCCAAATAGGGCATAATCAACGGCTGTTTCCAAATCCGCATCATCAAAGATAATGTTCGGAGATTTCCCTCCTAACTCAAGGGACACTTTTTTTAAATTACCTGTTGCAGCCTGCATGATCCGGCGGCCGACCTCTGTACTTCCCGTAAAGGAAACAATATCTACATCATTACTTTCGGCAATCGTCTGACCCACAACTGATCCGATTCCCAAAATGAGATTAGCTGTTCCTTTTGGCAAATCGGTCTCATCCATCAGTTCAAACAATTTTACCGCTGTCATCGGAGTAATTTCCGCCGGCTTTAGAAGAATGCTATTACCTGCTGCTAGTGCCGGTGCAATCTTCCAAACACTCATCAATAAAGGAAAATTCCATGGAACAATCAATCCGGCAACACCCATTGGTTCTTTCACGATTAATGTCTGCATATCCCCGGAAGCTTCATATGATTGGCCATTAGGCATCGTAAGCAGACCTGCATAATAACGGAATGTATGAGCGGCTTCCTCTACATCTGACTGTGCTTCTCTTCTCGTTTTTCCATTATTCTGTACTTCTAAATCGGTTAACACATCCATGTTTTCCTGCAATTTATCAGCAATCTGGACTAAAACTGCCGCCCGCTCTTTTGGGGATTGGCCAGACCACTCAGCGCTTTCAAATGTTTTCTTTGCTATTTTAATAGCTTCGTTCGTTTCTTCTTTTGTTCCTTTCGGAGCCCTGGCAATGACTTCCTGTGTGGCAGGATTAATAATATCCATTTTTTCCGGATTACTAGATTCAATCCAATTCCCGTTCATATAATGTTTTAATTCTATTACCAAAACTTTGTCCCCCCTATCAGTAGGCTTATGGTCTAACAATGGCTGAAGTTAGGAAATTATCCGTGTTTTGGACGGAAAGATGCAATATATTCATCCGAATCTTTGTATTCCAATACTCCTACTGCATCTACATCTACTACAACCATATAAGGCTGTTTGCTTACGATTGCATTCGCTAATGCTTCTTTAAATTCATTGACCGAGCGTACTTTCTCAGATTCGAAGCCCATTGATTTAGCCATCATGACGAAATCCGGGTTTTTCAAGTCAACGGATGTGCGTCTGCCATAGGCTGCTTCTTGGTAGTATCTTAAGATCCCATAACCGCCATCATCGAATAATAGGACAATAATCGGCGTATCTTCCTGTGATGCGGTGATCATCTCATTAGCATTCACCATGAACCCACCGTCACCTGCAATTAGAACGACTTTCTTATCCGGCTGACCGATTTGAGCGCCAATTGCCATTGGCAAGCCTTGTCCGATTCCACCACCGGTCATGTAGAGGTAATTCCTTGGTTCGTAAATGTCGAACAATTTATTTCCCCAAGTGTATCCAGGGATGGTCACGTCCGTCACCAAGACCGTATTCTCAGGCAGCTGTTCACGCATGATATCCGCAACTTCACCATATGGCCCGATTTGGCTGCGGAGGTCATCACGAACACCTTGACGGGCAGACTTCACTTCATCCACATAAGCTGGATCAGGATTGATCTCCTTAGTTGCCAAAATACTGTTGATCTCTTGTAAAACTGCCTTAGCATCTCCGACCAGTGTATACAATGTATCAAAGTTACGGTTAAATGCATCTGGATTCAAATCGATATTGATATGATTTTCAGGTACCGGAAGTGTCCAGTTAAATGTTTCCCCGCCACGGAACCGGACCCCAATACTAATGAGAAGATCCGACTTTTCCAGTAGTTCCTTCACTTGTGATGTAGCAGCAAAGTTGCCGATGCAAAGCGGATGATTTTCAGGGATAGCCCCTTTACCGGACTCGCTTGTAATGACAGCAGGCTGGATGTTATCTACTAACGTTTGAAGTTCCTCTGATGCCCCTGAAGCGATTACTCCATGTCCTGCCCAGATGACCGGTCTTTTTGCAGCGGCGATTTTTTCCCCAACATCAGCCGGAATGTTGATTTTCACTTTTGGATCTTGAACCGTTTCCACTTCAATCAATTGATTATCAGGAATAATCTGAGCCTGGAAATTCGTTGGAATGGAAATCGTTACCGGACCTGTAGGAACAGTCAGCGCCTCTTTGATCGCTTTGCGAATAAATGGTGTGATTAGCTTTGGCCGCTTCAACAAATAGGCTGATTTGTTTGCACCGTCCATCATTTTCAGCTGATCCTTCGCTTCGTGAATATAACGTTGATCTGTTCCAATATAATTGGAATCAGCTTCCCCGGTAATGTGCAATAATGGCGTTCCTGAGTTCCATGTTTCCGTCAATGCACCTGTACCGTTCCCTGCTCCAGCACCAGTACTTGTTAATACAACGCCCAATTTCCCTGTAGCACGTGCATAGGCATCGGCCATGTTGACTGCTCCACTTTCACCGCGGGAAGTGACCATACGGATACTTCCTTCACGCAGCATCGCATCATAAATCGGCATATTGTGAATACTGACGATGCCGTAAACTACTTCCACCTCTGCTTGTACAAGCTCTCTTACAATTGCATCTGCAACCGTGAATTCTGTTTGATTGTTCATTGTAGTGTCCTCCCATATCTAATCATATTTCTTAGAAGCTTATCTTCTTTATTTAAAGGAGAACCATCCAGTCCAGTCTGGTTCCCTCTGCCTGAATTCCCTTTATCTTTCTTTCACTGACCATTGATGGCGCTTTCATAAAGATTGTGGAAATATTTGAGCGCATACTCAGTCGGAGAATAAACTCCGTACTTGAAGGCATTCGTGTGGAAACCCTTCTGCAATAACTCCACCAGGTCGAAATCCTCTTCTCTTACCTGATCCACGAAACGAATCAGTTCTTCCTGCTCTTCACTAATTTCATCTGATTTAAAGTAGTAGCTATAGATAGCCAGGGTTTTATCCGCGGACAGCGGTATAATTTGGCTTGTCGTCATATTCCCCTCTTTTCCAGGATAGATGCTCACCATCAAGTTTGGCCACACCCAATAAAAATTGGCGTGATCTCCTTGATCTTCTTTTGATTTGTTAGTTAATTCTGAATATTGACACGAGAAATTGTCATGTAAATCGATATGGTAATTTTTCATGTCAAAGGTTTTTGAAAACTCAGGGTGTGCAATCTTACAGTGGTCACACTCCAAATAGTTATCAACAACCGCTTTCCAGTTAGCATCTATGACTCTTTGTGTGACACGAATCTTTTTCAATGAATCTAGGAATGTGTATTTTTCCAAACTGGCCATGAAATCTCCATAGGTTTCTGCCATTGGTCCTGCATCCGGATTCAAATTGATAAAGATCATGGACTGTAGTACTTCAATCTTTACTTGCGTCATACAGCTATGGTTTCCTAATTCATTCGTAGTAAAGTTTGGCGCTTTATTCAATTTTCCGTTTAAATGGAAGGTCCAGCCGTGATACGTACACGTGAAAACCTTTTTATTTCCGCACTCACTTTTTTCCACTATCGTCCCTCTATGTGGACAAATGTTATAAAAGGCATTTAATTCATTGTTTTTATCCTTGCTAATGATTATCGGCTGATCGGCTATCTCAAAAGTGAAGAAATCACCTGCCTTCTCCACTTGGCTCGTATGTCCTGCAAAAATCCAGCTAGATTTGAAGATATTCTTCTTTTCCTCTTCAAATATTTGCGGACTCACATAATGATCGTACGGAATAGTATGCTCCAAGGCATAATTGGTTTGTAACTCTTTCATTTTGCCATTCCCCCATTCTAACATTTAAATCCCTTAAAATGTTTTCATAAAATATATATTGCAAATTTCATGCCAACTGTCTTTTTTCATAATTGCATGGTTTTACAGGATTTCAAAAGTTGAAATTGAGTTTATATGCGTTCAAGGCTTCTATCTAAGCGTCTTGCCCCCCTCATTTACAGTTCAAAATATTTAGACTATTATAAGGTGTAAAGTGACAAAAATCACACTTACAAGGGTTATAGCTCCTTAGTTTGTTAGAATCACCTGTTAGTTTGTTTTTCTGAACACAATTGTGCTCAGGTTGAGTTCACTCACACTCACATGATGTTTTCGGGAGGTCAATCATGACATTATCCAATATTTCAACCGATTTAGATTTAAATTTGGAAACGCTAATTAAAATTTTGGATTATTCTTCTGATGAAATTTTTGTACTGAATAAGGATAAGAAAATTATTTATGTAAATGATGCCTGTAAGAAGCATTATGGTTTAAATAAGGAAAACGTTTTAGGAAAAGTAAGCTTGGAATTAGTGAACGAAGGCTATTGGTATCCCTCCATTTTCCCCGATATATTGGAAAGAAAAGAGCCGATTTTAATGAAACAAACAACAATCCTCGGTGCGGAGCTTCTTACTTCCGCCGTCCCTATTTTAAATGATAATAAGGAAGTAGAATTGATTGTAACAACCGCAAGGGAACTACAGAGCTACAACATGCTGAAGGTAAGAGAAAAGGATTCAAATCACAGAAAAGAAATGGATGATCCATTCGGCACCATCATGACAAATAATGAAAAGATGAAAGATGTACTGAAATTTGCCAAGAAGGTGGCGGCTGCACACTCTACTGTATTGATTCTTGGAGAATCCGGAACAGGTAAAAGCATTTTGGCCCAATATATACACGAAAACGGCAGCAGAAAGAGCGGACCCTTTTTAACCGTCAATTGTGCTGCCATCCCTGCTGATTTAATAGAATCCGAGCTATTTGGCTATACTCCAGGATCTTTCACCAATGCAAGCCGTTCCGGAAAAAAAGGGATACTTGAAAGTGTCGATGGGGGTACACTGTTTCTTGATGAAATAGGAGACTTGCCTTTGCCTCTTCAGGCCAAAATACTGCAAGTCATTCAGGAGAAAAAATTCATTCCTATTGGCGGGAATAAAGAAAAGAAAGTGGATATCCGAATCATTGCCGCAACCAATAAAGATTTAAATAAAATGGTAGAAAATAAAATGTATAGAGAAGATTTATATTATAGGCTGAACGTAGTTGATATCAAAATGCCTCCGCTTCGCGAAAGGCAGGAAGATATAGTCCCGCTCATCTATAAATTCATTTACAAATTTAATCGAATCCATGAAATGAACAAATTCATTTCTAAAGATTGCCTCGAATGGCTTACCCATTATTCTTGGCCCGGAAACATAAGGCAATTAGAAAACCTGATTGAAAAGCTTGTTATTGTTAGCGATGAAGTCATCGGTATCGATGACCTGCCCGAAGGCATTTATAACCAAGGACTGCAGCAAATTGAAAACAGTACCCCCGCTTCCCTTCATGAAGCAATTGAATTGGCAAAAAAAGAGATGGTTCGTAAATCTTATAAGCTGAATAAAAGCTCTAGACGTGTAGCCAAGGATCTGCAAATCAGCCAAACGTATGCAGCCAAATTGATTAGAGAGTATTGTCAGGGCTTGCCTGTGGATTGAGCATCCAATTTAACCATGTGTCAGAAAGCCTACAGGCTTTTAGAGTGCCAGTCAGAACACTTTAAGCAAGAACTAGCAAAATATATTGACTACTATAATCACAAACGAATTAAGGCAAAATTAAAGGGCATGAGTTCAATACCGAACTCATGCCCCACAAGTTGCCTAATGTAATAAACGTGTCTAACTTTTTGGGGTCACTTCATAGTAATTGGCGAGTTTCTTTATTAGGAATACCAAAACCTTATTTAACTAAAGCCCCCTCTAGTTTAAGTGCATTTCTTCACAAGTTTTACTGTTTCATACTTTGTTTTGTCTTGAAGAAATCCCCACCCTTTTGTTTTTCATCGTCAGTTCCCCAATATATTTTTTTGTTCATTTGTTGTAGTCTTGGGATATGTTTTGAACAGTGAATATACGCTTCATCAACTTCCACCATAACCCAACGTTCAGGTTTGTTTCCTTCTTTTTCTTCAATATCATTTATTATCTCTTCAGGAATATTAAATGAGCTTAAATGGTTATTTTCTATAATAGCTGCCTTACCATTAACATGGTAACCCTATGTTATTCTCAAAAAAATCTATAAACATTAGTCCTATATGGGCATTTTCTATGATGTTACCTAAACTTGCCATAACACCATTCCCTTTATATTCGGGATAAATTATTGTTTTATCATCAATAACACGTACAAAACCTGTTGAGCCAGCCCTAATCATTTTTGAATATTGAACTATTTATTTATGCCGCCTCATGCGTAATCCATCCCTTTATCATATTTTGAAATTGTTCGTGATCAATTTCAATTTACTTTAACGCATCACCTTGTTAACATATTATTTTACTAATATAGTAAAATATGGAAAAATATTATTGACAAGCCTAATTTATCCCCGTAGAATCACATTTAAGTCGCTTTTTTATTTTGAATATTCCAAATATTATTGACAGAAATTAGGGTCAGAGGAAGGAGGATTTCTTGAGAATGTGAACAGCTGAAGAAACTTTTTTACGAAGGAATGAGCATTAACAAATCAACAACGGCTTTAGAATGATCGGAGATAATTAATTTGAAATAAAACAAGGGGTGTGATGAAAATATGTCAAAAGCATTAAGTCTATACCAATTTAGTAGAAAAGCACATAAATGGTCTGGATTAATTTTATCTGTTGTTTTTATGTTCGTAGCAGTCACTGGCCTATTGCTTGTTTATATGATACCACTCGGAGTTGCGGATGATTTAAAAACAGGGAAGGAGGCGAGTCCAAGTCAATCGATACCTATGGATAAGGTCGTGTCCATAGCCACATCTCAGGGGCTTCCAGGTGTAACATCGGTTAAAGATATCTTTAGAATAGAATATAGACCAAGTCTAAATGTTTACCAGGTTCGCTTTAATAACAGTCAAGATGTTCAGATCGATGCGAGTACGGGAAAAGTTTTATCTACAAACCCAGATTACTCAACTTTCATCATTACTTTGCATGATGGATCCTTTTTTGGCAATTGGTATCGATACAGTGCTCTTACATTCGCAGGTTTATCTCTTATTCTACTGTCATTTTCCGGGTATTATATGGTGGGCTATCCACTTTACAAGCGTTTAAAAGTGCGAAAAAAAGCGAAAGACTTGAAAAATATTGCTACATAGCAGTAAAAATACAAATGTTAGCCTCCCATTTTTTCATTCGTAACCTAAAACTAGTAATAATGATAAAGTTTTCTCTATTGATAGAAGCTTTTGCACTCGTTTAGCAAAGGTTGTTTTAAATGTTATCAAGACCTAATTCGTAAAAGGTCATATAAAATAGAGGTTGATTCATATTAGTCATGTTATATATGGATCAACCTCTTGCTTCTTTTTCAATAATCGCACCCGATCGCCGAAGATCATGGTCTTCGGAGCTATCTTCACTTATTGAACTTTAGCACCCATTTTCCTACACGTTCAAAGTATGGATAAAAGGTGTTAGGATTAATGCCCAGATGACTGTAAGGATGGCAGTCAGAATGTAGCATACACTGGAGGTTGTTCCCTCTTTTTCCCCGATTTGAAACGCTTTTGCCGTCCCAAGTGCCTGTGCACCCAAACCATACATCATGCCGATGGACAATGGATGCTTAATGGAAAAGTGCTTCATTATTAGCACAAAAAGAAAAAGGCTGCCGAAGCAACCAAATCCTAAAAGAAATCCTTGTTCAAATAGGTTTACCATTCTCTCCATTCTTCAGTTATGTCTTCTTCGGACTCAAAGCCAGCTATTCGTGCTGCTTCAGTAATAAACTCATATAGTTCTTCTCTCTCCATTGTCTCAATAAAGTAATCATAATTTTCATTTAGTTCATTTAAACTGATAACTACATTTTTAACACATTCTAATACTTCTTCCTCAGTGGGATTATCTCTAAGCTCTTTTAGGCTATTGATGTATGAATGAAGAACCTCATTAGTTGCATTTATATTTTCGTCAGTAAATAGGTCATCATCTTCCATTCTTTGTTTCCATTCTAGCGTTGGTTTGTTTTTAGTTAACTCTTCAAAAGTCATAATATCCTCCAAATTTTTTACTTCTTGTTTGGGAGCTTCTTCACCCTCAACTGTTTCCTTGTTTTCGTTACAAGCCCCTAAAAATAAAACTGATGATAAAATAGAAAAGAATAAAAGCCTTTTCATAGTTGTAAAACCCCTATTATGTCTTGTACAAAACAATTATAAGGGGTTTTTTAGAAAATACTACAAACTATTTTATTGAATTTTATTATAATTTTTCTTCAGCTAAACTGCCCCATTAGCACAAAAAAAGCCGCCTACGATGTCAGCTTGGATCTTCAACTCTTGCACCCGTTAGCCATCCATGAAGCGCAAAAAACATCGCTTCACCACAGAGAATGAAAATGGATCAGGCAGTCTATACTGTTTTAATGCTGGCGAAGAAGGTCTTTGAACTATTGTGCCTTTGAGCCCATCCGTTAGTCTGACTCCAACGACCACGGTGTACCACCGACTGTCGCACCCATTTAGGGGTAGCACTTATGGGAGATTAATCCTTTTTCTGGTTGTTGCGCTAGCTTTGCCTTATTTAATACTAATTAGAAAGAATCCATTTACCTGTTCAACCATTATATGATCTTTCAAGAGGCTCAGCCTTTTTTTTAAAACTGGTTTTTCTGGGTCTATTTTTGTATGCTCTTTTTCAGTTTTTATTTTCATGGGAGTTCAACAAGAAACTTCTCAACTATTATCATCTAAAGGTTTAAGTCCAAAGAAACGCATATCTATTTCTGTGTCAGTAAAAAATACGGAAGAGGTGAGAACAAATGGAAAATGATAATTTTAAACTTACATCTTCCGAAATAGGAACACTATGGGGGGAATATGTTAACGGAACTATGACCGAGATAGTAAATAGGTATATGATTTCTATTTTGGAAGACGAATCAATAAAAAAAGTTTTTGAAATTGCCATTAAGACATGGGAAAAGCAAAAGAAGCATCTTGTTTCCTTCATTGAGAAAGAGGGATTTCCAGTTCCTATTGGATTTACTGAGTCCGACCTTAATAAAGGTGCAAAGAGATTGTTTACTGACACATTCTGCTTAAATTATTTACATATTATGACTTTACATGGTTTGTTGGGTCATACAACTGCTTTAAGTGTTTCTGTAAGAAAGGACCTTCGGGAATTTTACAATTCATGTGATAATGATGCAAAAAGTATGTACGATTTAACCATTGAGTTATTGCTTAAAAAAGGAAAATTCCAACGAGACCCCTATTTTTATCCTAACGAAAGCCCTGAATTTATATCTAACAAAGATTTTATTGATGGATTCTTCGGAAAAGGGAGACTTTTATCTGCTACAGAAATAATCAGTATTTCTCTTAACATTAAAAAGAGCATTATGGCAAAAACTCTTTCAATCGGATTCAGTCAAGTCACTAAATCTGAAGAAATAAGAAAGTTTTTTGAGGAATTAGAAAAAAAGGCAGATGAAAACATACAAGCCCTTTCTAAAATTATGCACAAGGATAATTTACCAGTACCAATGTCGTGGGAATCAGAGGTTACAACGTCAAAAGACTCTCCTTTTTCAGATAAATTAATGTTGTATCATATGGGTTTCTTGGCTCAAACTGCACAAGTATATTACGGGACAGGTCTAGCAGGAGCCATGCGAACAGACCTAGCTGTAGTTTATGAAAAAACAATTCTAAAAACATTAGCAATGACAAAAAACTGGTTCGATATTATGGTGAAAAACAAGTGGTTAGAACAGCCACCACTTGCTCCCAATAGAAAAGAACTTGCACAAGATAAATAAGATATACCCCTCATTAGTGAGGGGTATATTTTTAATTAACTTTTTAATTTAAGGGATAATTTCTACATAAAGTAGTTATTTCCTTCTTAAACTAACCTGCATCCTATAGTTGAATAAAGAAAAAAAGCCGCCAATATAGCAGCTTGATCTTCAACTCTTGCACCCATCACTTTAAGTGTAATTCTTCACAATGACTTTTTACTTAAGTTCTCTTATTTTGTTTAGCTCTAAAAATACTAATACCAGATACTACACACAGCAATAACAGTAATAATAATCTTAACCAATCCATTGCAAGCCAAACGTCTCCGCCATTGACAATATCAGGGCTTAAACCATACTCATCAACAAAAATACCTAAATTCCAAAATAAGTTAAGCGAAATAAGTAATGAAAAAAGACTTAATAAAAATACTATAATTGATAATTTCCTTTTTCCCATTGTAAAACCACCTTTTTGAACAAAATTTTTTACTGAATCTCCATCTGATTTTACCATAAAAACCCATAATCCTTATTGAATTATTCTGCTTACGTTAGTGGAACAAGAATGAGTCAGTATTTTTGTTAAGCAAGGTGGTATATTCCTGTAAAACCAAAATCATTTAATACAATTTCCTCGTCTTCCTCGATTAGCTTATATGTTCCGTCTTTAAGGCGTTTTATAATTTCGCTGAACCAGGCTTCCAAGCTGTTTGATATGACCTTACGTTCTTCCCAATCGTGCCAAAAGGTGATAATTTGACCAACTGTTCCTCCTTTGTCTGGGTCTAAATCAATACAAATATCTTCTCCAGCACCATTAGTTGCTATGGGAATCCAACAAGGGTTCCACCAGAACTCCTTTTTTACTGCTCCGACTGCTTCCACTTCTTCAAAATCCTTAAACACATTATTATCCACGAGTTTCTTCATTGTTTGCCACGAATCAACAATTTCATCTAGGGACAATAAAACATAGTTGCCAAGAGCTCTTTTATATTCATCTCGTTGTCCATTATGTATAAGCAATAATTCTTTAAAACTTTTAGGAAAGTGGAGCCCCATTTTTTGTTCAGCCTCAGCAATTTCTGCTTCAGTAGCTGCCTCATTGAAAGTCTCTAATATCTCTGGACAATTTAATTCTAACCATTGTGCAAATTTTCCCCAAAGCTGCTTCACACCAATACTAGAATTCCGCGAATTTTTCTATTATTTCCGCAAAACTTCATACACAGTGTCATTTTTTAGCAATTTTTTCCCAAAATACTAGAAAACTATGGTAAAATATTAAGAAAAATAGGGAAATAGAGGTGATTTTTACAAGATGAAGAAAACCATTGTTCGTACGCTGTCGACAGCCGCGCTTTTTTCGACGCTTTTTGCTGGTTCCGCCCTCGCCGATACATACAAAGTTCAAAAAGGTGACACCTTATCAAAAATTGCCTCAAAGTATAATACGAGTGTTCAAGATATCAAGACTCGGAACAGCCTGAAATCCGATATTATCTATGAAAATCAAAATCTCATTATTTCCGCTGAGCCCCAGGCACCGCAGACGACCACTTATACCGTAAACAAAGGCGACGCACTCATTAAAATTGCCAACCGTTATAACGTAACGGTCGGCGAGCTGATGCAATGGAACAATCTGGATAGCAATATTATTTATGTCGGACAAGTCCTGAAGGTTTCAGCTCCGAAACAAACAACGACTGCACCAAAGCCAGTCACACCGACACCGGCACCTGCGCCGTCGACGTCCACAACAACAACTAGCGAATATACCGTTAAGAGCGGCGACAGCTTGAGTAAAATCGGCGTGCAATTTGGCATGACGGTTGAACAGTTAAAAACATTGAATAACTTGAAATCTGACATGATTTATGTCGGGCAAAAACTGAAGGTCACAGCGGCACAGACGACGACACCAGCACCGACACCAACACCAACGGCACCTGCTCCATCAACGGTCTCCGACTATACTGTTAAAAGCGGTGATACGCTTGGAAAAATTGCCGGGCAGTTTAACATGACGGTTCAGAATTTGAAGTCGTTAAACGGGTTAACCTCCGACATGATTTATGTCGGGCAGAAGCTGAAGGTATCGGGCCAGCAGCCTAGTACCCCTTCACAGCCATCCGATTTTGCGTCGAAGATGATTTCGACTGCTAAAAGTTTGATGGGCACGCCTTACGTGTGGGGCGGCAGCTCTCTTTCCGGCTTTGACTGCAGCGGGTTCATCTATTATGTGGCGAACCAGGCAGGCATGAAGATCGGCCGTTATTCCGCGGATGGATATTACAGCCGCGCTTACTATGTGGCGCAGCCGAAGGCAGGCGATCTCGTCTTTTTCGAAAATACATATAAGCCAGGAATCTCCCACATGGGAATCTACCTTGGCGACAACCAATTTATCCATGCAAGCGAATCTGGCGTTGCCATTAGTAATTTAAGCAATTCTTATTGGAAACAACATTTTGATGGATTTAAGAGGTTTTACTAAAATGAAAAACGCTTGGAAGAGATAAACATCCAGGCGTTTTCTTTACAAAAAAGCGCTAAAAATAAAAAGTTGCCCATTAATAGGCAGCTTTATTTTTCAGATATAAGAGAAACAACTTTCTCAAAAACATCTAGTTGGTCTGAAACAAGGAAAGCAGGGAGAAGCATCATAGCAAGAAGAACCACAAGATTCGAACCAATCCCTATTTTTAAAAACTTCATAATAGTCCCTTCTTAGTTTTAGTCATAGTACATACTATGCCGATATATCGAATGGGATTGGATGAGTTACTCATAAATTATCGTAAATTCCACTTACTAATGAATAGGATTCGAATTTATACTGGAGTTTGACCCAAGGTACCGATGATAAAATGCAATCCAGCAGCTTTGAACTAACAGATAAATTGGAAATAAGTAAAACAGCTTGTATCCGTGCCTGTAATGAAAAACACCAAAATAAACAGCAAGCCCTTCCATTCCAAGGCTAAATAAAGACCAACTAAGAATGTATATAGGAGTAGATCCTGGTCTTAGGCGATCATACAAGTAAAAAAATAAGTAACTTATTGGACCATAAGAAAGGTAAGAGAGAAAATCAATTAATTGATAAGAAGAATTGTCATTTACATCATAAAAACTAACAGGCTGAACACTTAGGGAATGATCGAAAAAGAAGCCGCTATAAATACCACAAGTAAAAAATACAATAGCCGTTTTTTTAGGAAACCTTTTTGGAAGGCACAACACCGTGATGATTCCTACGCATAATCCAACCAGAATAAACCATTCATTTGAATTGAAATGGTTGTCATAAACAATCATACTTTCTTCACTTCTTTCCGACCCGCATTGATTATAACCCAAGCCATCAATCTCGAAAAAACAGTATAACTGCTAAACAGTAATAAGGTATATATAACATTCCAATGATGGGCTGTGATAATGTCCAACTTTCCTAATAACTTCTGCATCAAAAGAAAACTAAAAATTAGTAGAAGAAACAATTGAAAAAAAGCTGCCAATGGCAGCTTTATCTTTACCCCAGAAGCGGACAACCGCTGCTTTTCTACACTATTGCACCCCGGTAGTTCAAGAAGAAGGTACACTTAGTTTCTACAAGCTGACTGTTTTTAGTTCTCTCGAATTTTTATCAAAAAGTTCCAGAGCTGCGGAAGATATCTTTTTATAATCTTTTTCTAACCATACATTTATATTAGGCTCATAATCTTTTTTTAAAATGATAGAAGACAAATTCTTAATTATGTTAAAAGAAGCATACGGATGGGGAAAATCAGGGTCATTTTTTGCATCGTTCAGGAATTTCTCTAGAATTAAGTGGTTTTTGGAATAGATAAGTTCTACTAGTTTAGCCCGATATTCTAATTCATAGGACTTTAAACCAGGAAAGTATTTGTAATCATATAAATGCTGAGCTTCGTGTTTTAAATAGGATACCTGAAAATGGTCGTCTTCTAAATCTTTGTAACGGTTTAAATTACAATACAAACCATCTTCGTTTGCCCATCCACCAACAGATCTATTGTTAAACGTTGCGTAACCCATCCAGCCTTCAAGAATAAAATCTGACATCATATGTACAGATACTGGAATTGATTGGTGAGGTATTTCAACATTAAAATTAACTGTTTCCGTACGTTTCCAAATATATGCTCCTCTAAATGGAGGAGTAACTCCACCTAAGAAATAATAACCTTTTTCAGTAAAAATATTAGCCAACTCATTTTCAGTTTCATCGATGTTTAAAGGTGACTCAATTTTTAAATGCATTCTTAAACTTTTATTCAGATTTAACTCAGCATCATTCATCAAGTCTGCATTAGTTAATACTGTTCGAAAATAATTATGATAAGCTGATACTACATCTCTAATCCAACTATCTTCCGTTAAAATATTTTCATCTGGTTTTTGAGAAAAAAATCTTTCTATATACCTCTGCTGTAATTTTTCAATTTCTTTTGTTTTTGGCTGAATGGAACTTAGGTATTCCATTGCTGAATTTATATCTCCTTGAAGACACAGTGAAAAAAATCTATCCATTTATTCCTCCCCTTTTAATTTATTTTATTTTATAGAATTTCAAGATACCTCAGGCATTTCCCTGCTTAATTAAGCTATGCTGCCCGGCAGCAGAATAAGAACAAGGCTGCATTTTTGGCAGCCTGTTTTTTAATTGATTCCGGTCATAAATAAATGGTTCTTAATTCTATAAATTTTTAGATGTTAAATCAGCGGGTTTGCTGATTGGAGTGCGTTATCCGCTGATTGGAGCTCACTATCCGCCGATTAAAGTGTGTTATCCGCTAATTGGAGCTCGCCATCCGCCAATTGTTTTGCTTTTCGCTGATTGGAGTGCGCCATCCGCCGATTAAAGTGTGTTATCCGCTAATTGGAGCTCGCCATCCGCCAATTGTTTTGCTTTTCGCTGATTGAAGTGCGTTATCCGCTAATTGGAGATCGCTTTCCGCCAATTGATTTGCTATCCGCTGATTGGGGCTCGCCATCCGCCGATTAAAGTGTGTTATCCGCTAATTGGAGCTCACCATCCAACGTCGGAGGACCGTATTTTATGTATACAATTGCATTCATTTTTCGTCCTCCAATTCGTTATATTCCTTATATCATACGAAAAATACGAATAAATAGAACGATTGTACATTCTTCAATAGTATACTTCATAGTTAATACCATAAAATAATCTCAGTTAGCTGAGAGCCATATAAATTATTTCAAAGGAGCCATATTAATGGAATCTGAACACATTACTAAATTGACCGCTGCTGAAGTTGCACAAATTTGGTCCGCTTATATGAACGTCAGCATGAGTAAATGTTTGTTTACATACTTCTTAGAAATAGTTGAAGACAGTGAAATACGCTTGGTTATTAACCATGGATTAGAATTAGCGGAAACTCATTTAGCCAAATTGTCAGCGTTTTTTCAAAAAGAGGGGTATCCAATACCCTGTAGTTTTACAGTAGAAGAAGATGTAAATGTAGCCGCTCCAAGATTATTTTCAGATAGTTTCATGTTGCATTTAATTCATAATATGGGTGTTATGGCTCTTAGTTTTTATGCTATAGCCAAAACATTCGCTGTTCGTTCAGATTTAGATGAGTATTTTGCTCAATGTGTTAGGGAACTGACCGAATTTGATACGAATTCGAAAAATCTTTTGTTATCAAAAGGCTTATACATTCGGTCGCCTTATTTAATTCCATCAAATGAAGTACACTTTGTTAAAAGTCCAAATTTTATGTCAGGTTTATTAGGGAATAAAAGACCGTTAACAGCTATTGAAATTACAAATTTGTTTGCAAATTTACATAAAAATGCTTTAGGTCATTCAATAATGATGGCATGGAGTCAGGTGGCACAATCAAAAGAAATAAAGCATTTTATGGTAAGGGGAAAGGAAATTGCTTTCAAACATACTAAGGTATTTGATTCCGTGTTAGAAGAAGATCATTTACCTGTTCCAATTTCTTTTGATACTGAAGTAACTGACTCAAAAGCAGCTCCCTTTTCAGAAAAAATGATGATGTTTATGGCTACTTCTTTAACTGCATTAAGTATTGGATTTTATGGAACAAGTATGGCAACTTGTACAAGAAAAGACTTGGCTCTCGATTACGTTCGCTTATCCGCAGAAATCGCTTCATTTGCTGAAGACGGAGCCAAAATAATGATTGATAATGGCTGGCTGGAGGAACCTCCCCTAGCTGTGGACCGTGATAAATTAGTGAATTAATAAACAAAAGCTATGACATTAATTAGAAAAGCTGCTCCGAAGCAATGAGGATAATCTTCATTGTTTCTGAGTTCTTTTATGAGTATCCCCATAACTAAAGCTACGGGTTTTACGCTGCATCTTGATAAATAGAACGAAGGCGCCTCTTCAACATTTTGTTGGATAAAACTAGTTCCAATGAAAAACCTTTAATTTACTCCAAGTCGATTTCCAATTCTTTTTTCTAACGCGCTCTTCATAAATTTCCATTCTTTCTTTTGTCTCTGTAAAAAAAGGAGTCGGTCTTACTTCTAGATTGACAACATCACTAATTCCCCAAGGGGCAGTTAAAATCACATTGTCCTTTTCATCTAATTTCACGCCTAGAGCTGTCGCTGTTTCTGGAAACTTAGATATAGCATCTACAGAAGAAGAATAGGGTGGCAAATTGCTTTTAACGTGCATTCTTGCTTCATTCTTTACTGACCAAGGAGGGGTGGGATTAAGGGATTTAAGCTTTTCTTCAAGTTTCTTTTCCTCAAATTCATCGATATTACTTGGTTCGAAATAAATTACATCTATATCTGGGATCGGTGTCCTTCCGCCGAAATCGTGTAACGTGTCCCATATTTTTGAACGAACAAATCCAGCACAAACCCACCAATCAGGCAAATTCAATGATTTTGCTGATTTTAATATTTCCATCATCCATTTATCTTTCTTAATAAGCGAAAGAAGTTGTTCTTCATTAATCACTGATCTATTACTCCTTAAAATTTGTATTACAAACTAGATATTCATTAACACTTATTACTAATTTCTTTTTTGCAACGATTTAACTGCTAAATGTTCCTCATCCTTTTTTACATATATATTATATTGGGTATTATCCTTAAATCGGTTAGTTCGATTATCAAAGCTGTAAGGAGTTTCCGTTTTATATTTGATCCCTTCCGTTTTCAATTTTGCTATGATTCTAAAGTATTCCTCATTACCGAATGCAGTGTAAACTAATTTCCAGTTCCTGTTTAAGAAGGTTCGAATTATTGAAGCAAGTATGATTACTAAAGCGATCAAACCAAGCGCAATATACAGTTCCATTTCTTGCCTCCCCGTACTTTTCTTTTTAAACATTATATTTCTGTAGATATTATGTAATTCCTCCCTCCTCTAACCTCCCAATTTTTTTAGATAAATAAAAAAGCTGCCATCGGCAGCTTTTTCTTCAATATCTTTCAGTATGATCTTTATACTCGCTTTACTCCAATATATCTAGCATGCCAATATGGGTTGTTTGTGTAGGTGATAATGACCCCTTTTGAGGATGATGCCATAATCATTTTCCCGTATCCGATATAGATGGCAACATGGGTTGGGGCACTTGCTTTGGTCGGTCCATAGAACAATAAATCACCTATTTGCAAATTAGATGGTCGATATCCGTTTCCATAGTACATTTGGGCTGCAGTGCGATTTAGTGTTCTTCCCGCTTTTCCGTATGAATACTTCACAAGACCTGAACAGTCAAAACCGCTTGGCGACATGCCGCCCCATCGGTATGGAACTCCAATATTAGATTTCGCAATCGAAATGGCTGCTGTATGATAATTATAAGCTGCTTCTGCTTTTTCACCCTTGGCGGCGAACAAAGAGCCACAAGAAGCTAAAATGGTAAAGGCTACGATGAATTTCTTTAGCATGATTGTTACCTCCTAGTGTGATTTGATAATTACACTATACTAGAAAGGTATAACAGACTCATCACAGCAAGATGATAATTGTGTTACAAAGTTATTCTAATATATTTTTTGCTTGATTAGATCCGCTTTCCGCTTTTTTGCTAACTACTGCTTTCATCCTGATCACAATCACAATCCTCATTCCGAAAAAATGAATTCCCCATGCCATTATTTTCGATATCCTGATTCCCATTATTGCAAGCAATATTCTCAACCACTTCATTATCATTGGAGTCTAAATCAATTCCATCATCATCGTTTTCATTCGCTTTATTTCTACTGATAAAATTGTTGTTTTGATTAACCTGAATTCCATCTTTCCCATTATTAGATGTACGATTTTCTTCAATATAATTAAATCCTTGAGTTGGAACATTGGCTGGAGAAATAATCGAAATGCCACTTTCCGCGTTCCAAAAACTTAAATTCATCCGATAAAGCGAGTTAAAAGGATTATTTATTCTTATTCCATTACCTTTTGATTTTGAAACATTATTTTCGATGATGGACATTGTTCCATTATTCAATGAAATTCCATCACTGCCAGTATGTTGAATTTCATTTTGTAATATTAACCCTGAAAAAGCCTGCTGGGCTGAAACGATTCCATTTTGACCAGCCTTTTGTATCTTATTTTGAATGATTGAATTGAAAGGATTAGATGGAATAGTAGATTGATTAATATTTATATTGATGCCATTCTTTCCAACTTCCTTTATCTCATTTTGAATCATTACATTGATGTTAGGATCGGTAACATTTATTCCGTTTTGACCAATATTCGTTATTTTATTTTTTTGAAATAAGTGAGTAGCACCATTAGTAAAGAAAACGCTTTGGTTAATAACGATACCATCATTTTTGATATTTTTAATTACATTTTCTAGACAATATGCGAAATCGCAAAATTCAATTGATATTCCACTCTGAATGTAATTTTGGATTGTAAAACCTTTTATTTCAATACCAGAGGCTAGGTTTTCGGAGGTATGACCCACTCTAAATCCAAAAGGCAATGAATGATTCCCTTCAAGAGTCGCTCCTTTCTCACCGATAATCGCTATACTTCTATTAAATACATTTACACTTTCATGATACGTTCCCTTTTTTACAAAGACTAAATCACCTTGCTGTGCAGCCGTTACCGCTGCTTGAATCGTAGGAAAATCTCTAGGAACCACGATGATACTCATGTTCTGTCCCTCCCAAATTAGTTAATGCTATTGGTATGCATGTCCAATGCAATTTGAAAGGTACAAGGGTTTAAATTAAATAAATAAAACGATCGTTTTTCCACACCAATCGATTATTTTCGGGGAAATTCTTTATGTGCTATACTAACTAAACGTTTGATTATAACCATTAATAACCGTGCTATAGAGGGTTTTATGTGATGAAAACCTATCGAAAAATGTTTATGTATTACCAGAAAAATCAGCATCATCCTTGTAAAAAAGACTAATTTTTATAAGACTGACAGAATTCAATAGGATTCCCTATTCTTCACCTTTAATCAGACGTTTAATTAAATTGGACTTCTACCCGCATCAATACTCACTTCTTCTATCAAAATACGTTGGAAAAATGTCGAAGGAAAATATCGCTAACTCGATAAGAAAGGCTGCCAAAATGGCAGCCCTGTACTTTAATTATAATATTGTGATATACCCTTCTGTTCCATGCACGCGAATTCGTTGCCCATCCTTTATCAGTTTGGTGGCATTTTCTACCCCTACAACTGCTGGTAAGCCATATTCACGTGCGATAACTGCTCCATGGGTCATCAGCCCGCCAACTTCGGTGACTAGGCCTTTTATGGAAACAAACAATGGCGTCCAGCTAGGGTCAGTAAAGGAGGTGACTAATATATCTCCATCTTCTAAATCAGCATCTTCGATGTTTAAGATGACACGTGCTCTTCCCTCTATAATTCCAGAGGAAACAGCAAGACCTACAATAGCATCGGCTGGGAGGTTTTCTCGTTTGTACTCACCTGCTATGATTTCACCATCAGACGTGATTACACGTGGCGGAGTTAGTTTATCAAAAAATTTATACTCATCTTTTCGTTTGCTGATGATCTGGTAATCCAGTTTATTTGTGCGTACGACTTCGTGAAGTTCTTCAAAAGTGAGATAGTATATATCTTCTTTTTCATGTATAACGCCCGCCTGTGCGAGTTGTTCGGCTTCTTTCAATAAAGCCAGCTTATAAACGAAGTAGCGACTAACCATGCCGTATTTTGGATATTCACGGTACCCAATGAAATTCCGGATTAGGTCGATCATGCGTTTTGTTTCTTTGGCTTTTTGTTCACCATCCGGTAATTGCTTCAATCGATCTAATATCTCTTGTTCTTTTTTTAAAGCTTCCTGTAGTCCCTGCTCAAATTTCCGACTGCTGGCATTAGGCTCAAAGTTTTTGATGTTACCCAGAATCACGGGGACAAGTGTAATTGGTTTTTCACTCCAACGAGTTTTAGTAAGATCGATTTCTCCACTACATCGCATTCCGTATTTGTTGAGATAAGCATTGATTGCTTCTCGGGTTATTTGTCCCCCTTCAAACTTAACCAGTTCATCCAAAAAGTTATCGTCTTTTACATGTTGTAAATAATCAATTACTTCCGGATAAGGACGAATCACATCTGCGACATCCAATAGCGCCAGACCCATTTCTGAAGTAATATTGTTTGGTACAGATTGAGAAAGAATGTCTGCTGCGTTTTTTTCACCTAACCACTTATTTATGTTTTCATTGATCCATGATGAAGCATCCATAGCCGCCATAAATACAGCCGAACTCTGTGGGTTAAATAAGATTTTCCTTAATTGCTGGATATCATCCAAGATAAAATTAAATAAATCTGATCCTGATTTCGTTTGGATGTTTTGTTTTAACTCTTCTATCGATGTTTGATTACTCTTGATCAAATCAGCAACGATTGACGGATTGTTTTCGATTCCTGCCAGCATATCTGTATTGTTTTTGCGTGGACTCGGTGCTTTCTCATCATTTTGTAACGATTTTATAAAATCTCCTCGCTCTACTACGGTCATAAGTGCGTCTTTCATAAGCGGATCATGTTGTTCCATGGTTTTTAATAACATTTCTCTGCTAACTGGTGAAGCCAGATGAGGTGTGATATCAACAAACAGCCTGCCGCCAGCTTTACGCATCGGTGCAGGAGTCGTTAAAAGGAAAAAAGACAATCCCAGTGGTTTCATGGGATCTGTCATCATTTGTTGGTGACCGACAGATACATAGACGTGATTTTCTTGATCATTCACTTCAGGGATGGGGAAAAGAGTAGTAATTGGCCGGCTCTGAACAAGATAAAATGTATCATCAACCAAACACCATTCGATATCTTGTGGGCAGCCAAAATAAGCTTCGATCTGTCTTCCAATGCGTGCTAGTTGTAATATTTGTTGGTCAGTGAGTGTTTGAGTCTTTTGTTGATCCGGATCGATCGGCACGGTCTCTGTTCCGCCTTCTTTTCTTGCATAGATAGCCAATTTTTTGGTTGCGATCATCTTATCAGCGATTTTATCTTCCTGTACTTTATAACAATCGGCAGATACCAAGCCAGAGACCAGTGCTTCTCCAAGCCCAAAACTGGCATCGATTGATAATAACTTTCGGTTAGAGGAAATCGGATCAGCGGTAAATAAAATCCCTGAAGCCTGCGGGAAAACCATCCTTTGAACGATAACGGATAAATAAACTTGCCTGTGGTCAAATCTATTTTGTATTCGGTATATTACCGCTCGATCCGTAAATAGAGAAGCCCAGCATTTTCTGATATGCTGCAAGATGGCTTCTTTTCCGATGATATTTAAATAGGTGTCTTGTTGACCAGCAAAAGAGGCATGTGGCAAATCTTCAGCGGTTGCACTAGAACGCACTGCATAAGCATGTTCATCGCCAAACTGGGAGAGATAGTCAGCAACTGCGCACGCAACGTCGGAAGGAATTTCTACTTCCATAATGATTTGTCGAATCTTCCTGCTGATTTCAACAATTTGATTTCGATCCTCTACTTTTAACAGTGTTAGTTGATCCAACAAAGCATGATAGGTTTCGTTTTGTTCGATGGCTTTTTGATATCCCACTGTTGTAACACAAAATCCTTCTGGAACTTGTATTCCTTCAATTTTTGATAATTCCCCTAAATTGACCCCTTTTCCGCCAACAAGCAAAAGCTGCGTTTTTTCCATTTCCTGAAACCCAAGAACCAAAGAACTCATTCTACATCTCTCCTAACCATTAAGGTTCTTTTGATTTTAGCAGTAGTAAACGAGAATAAAAAGTCTATATTTGCCATTTTTTAAATGGTATAATTAAAGTAGGAAGAGTTCCATTTTTAAAGTAAAAATTAAAAAACCAACTCCTAAGGTTTGAGTTGGTTATTGTTATCGTGGTGCACCTGGAGGATAGTAATATGGCGGCATTTTAAGCCATCCTCGTTTACGCATAAGTGTTTTTAAAGCTGTTCCAAACGTTACCCATTCTAGATAGTTTTGTAACCACAACAAGCCGACATCATTTCGAACAGAATCAGCTTGTCCCTTAGAACATGCTTGTAAACATGTAACTAATTTGAATGCTATACCATTAGCGAGTTCATTATCCGTTAACTTTACACCTAAAGGAATATCATTTGGGTCAGAGTTTGTTTTTGATGATGATACATCTGGTAAAGGAATTCCTTCTTTTTTCATAAAATTACTTAATTTTCTAACTTGCGATTCACATATCCGAACTACATCTGTTAACATTTCTCTGACTTCATCATCGGTGGTCGTATTTAATCCCATTTCCTCATACCGAATAAACTCTTCCATTAAAGTTAAATAGGTCCAACAGTCCCCAGCTTCAATGATATGTAAAGGTGATTTGGGTTCGTTTGTTGTATCAATAGAAATCTTCAGCGTGTTCCAAATCGCTTCAAAAGGATTAGACATCAACACACCTCCTGTACTGCATTATTCCCAATTTATTAAAAAAACATGTAATTTTTGAAAAATTATTAATGTTATTGAACTCATATTTATACGATGTCCCTTTGGCATCAAATTCCTAATTTTTTTGTATCTTTATGATTGCATTTGAAGGGGTAAAACCATCTTTATTTCCGTCCATCAACTGCCCATATTTAGTTGGTATTTTAACAAACTGAACAACTTTATTCTTATCAAGAAATACAAGCAAATATATATCATCGCGATAAGCCATATTAGCTGGATCTTTAAATTTAACGCCCAATTGCTCACTTATGGTTTCTTGATCAGTGTAAGGGGTTATTAAATAGGCTTTATCCCAATCGAAATCCGTTAGAGAATTAAAATTGATTTCCGTTACGCTTTTTTTCTCCAAAGCAGAACTTATAGATTTCTCTAATCCTTTATTATGCATACCAACGACTTGCGAACAACTTGCTAGTAAAATTAGAGAGAAACAAATCATACTTACAAATTTCTTCAATATACCACACCCCTATTTGGTTTAGTTAATTCGTTTATTTTTTTAGACATTATTTTTATCAGTACTGGACCAAACTCTCGATCATATAATAATAAGAGGTGATCGAAATGGATGAACATCTTCAACAAACATTTGATATCCGTTATTTGAACATTGGTGCGATGGTCAATGGTGGCACTCTGCAAATTGGTACTGGGGCTGGTAAAGCTAAGAGAGCCGCTCCTATTGGATATACAACAGTTGGGACTACATTAGTTCCTCTAGGAGGTCCTGAGTTTGCTGTCCCATTACAAGCACCAGTACGTCCGAAATTATAAGATTTGACCATGTTTAATTACATCTTTAAATAAAAGACCTCTCCTAATGTATGACTTCCTGTTAGAAGTCATTTTTTATTATTAAGCTTCCTTTAAAGGGAATACATCCACTTCAAATAAAATGCAATTTTTATGGTTCTAAAAGCAGAATATTTCTTTTTGTTGAGTCCTGCCTTACTCAACTCAAGCTACCAGTTTGTTAAACAAGGAATTTTACTTAATTTGTTTATGGAATACATTAATAGGGTGGTAACTTTTATTAACAAGACAATTGGTTATTTGTTTTATTACGCTTGGATTGCGAAGTTCATCATCGTTAGACTTTACTAAATCACTCACCTTCACCCAGGCACTGTCTATAATTCCATCTTCTTCAATATTTATTGAACCCCCAGTAACCTGCCCTATAAAATGAAACATAATAACTTGGTCTTGAGAGCTACTAATAAAGTTATAAATACCAGTTGTATATGTAAGTTTCACATCTAGTCCCGTCTCTTCTTTCACTTCCCTTATAGCGGCATCAAGGATGTCTTCTCCCATTTCAATTCGTCCACTTGGAAAATTCCATTTATTTATTACATTTGGTTTATTTTCTTTAATCATTAAAACTTTTTCATCTTTAATTATTGAAACACTAACAACTAAAACAATCGGTTTTTCAGTCATTTTTTCTCCTCTGTAATGATCTATATTGTTTATTCCCAACTACCTTTTCGCTTCCGATTATCCATTTTCCTTCTTCAACAAACTTGCCACGTTAGTACAATAAAAAAGGAACGCCGTAGCAATTACCAATTTTTATCTACCACCCAAGTTAGTTAACAAGCAACTTCTTCTCCATTGCATATAAAAATCCAACTGTGAATAAATATTAGATGGGATTATTTGTTTTTATTCGTCTTGTATCTAAAGGGCATCCATAAATAAGCCTGATTGGAGGTATGCTAATGGGCGGAGGACCAATATTTGTATTACCGATATTCTTTATACTTATTTATTTAATTGTACTCGGATTTATAATTTGGTGTGCTGTGAGCCTTATAAAAGCCCAAAAAGAGCGAAATGTTGTACTTAAAGAGATTTCAAGCAAGCTCGATGTTTTAGATAATAACAAAAAAGAAGAGTGATATACATTTAGGCTAACGAGAAGCTCTCAACAACCAGGGACCGTCTGTGACGGTCTTTCTTCTTGAACTAAACTGCATCCGTTAGTCGAATAAGAAAAAGCCACCATTATGGCAGCTCCAATCTTTAACTATTGCACCCATTAGTTGAAGAACTTTATCCAGGCATTCATTGAAATATGGATTGGTTTGTCTAGATAAAGCATTTAGTAATAATGTTTCCTCCATTCAAGTACACCTAAGATACAAATAATTAAAAATACAAAATATGTAAAACTAATCGTATAAAGACCTTTGTATACATACAAACCAACTGATAAAATATCCACTAAAATCCATAAATACCAATTTTCAAATTTTTTAGTAGAAAATAGAACTTGGGCAACCAAGCTGGTAGTTGCAATAAATGAATCTAGAAAAGGTGCACTAGCATCGGTATATTTATTTAATAGGTAACCCCAACCGTAAGATAAAAAGGGTACTATAAAAATTATTAAAATCCAACCGTCTAATGTGAGTTTCGTCGTTTGACAAACTGACTTCTCTCCGCGATTACGTAACCAAAAAAACCATCCATATAAACTTAACACTAGAAACATTCCTTGAAGCAACATATCTGCATAGAGTTTTGCATTGTAGAAAATCAGTAATAATAAAACAATGTTTACAATCCCAATTGGATAGTTCCATATGTTTTCTTTTGCTGCTAGGTAAACACAGACTAGTCCGAAAAAACTTGCTAATACTTCAATAAAAGTTGAATCTTTATAATAGGCGACTGCTACAAATATGACTAATATGACATAATTTATTAAATTGTTTTTCAATCCCTTCCCTCATTCCTAATCATAAATGGAGAAATAGATTCCTTTAAATATACAGTATTGAATTAATATTTAAATAATGTCTTATTTAACTAAACTGCCACGATAGTTCAATAAGAAAAGCCACCAAAAGGCAGCTCGCTCTTAACTCTTACACCCGTAAGGGGAATATATTAGTATAACGAAGAAAATTATTAGTCCCATATATAGAAATGCACATAAAACAAAGATCCAAAAACAAATCCCTTAATTTCTTTAAAATAGCTCCTTATTAACCACACTAAAGATGCCCCAAAAATAGAAACAATTGGTCTGCTTAACCTATCTATAGTTTTTGCATCGACAAAACCAATCAAAAAGTTGGATAAAAGGCAGCATGTAAAACAGTTACTAATTTTGATTATTCATTAGTTTCATAACTTCTTCCACGTACGGCATGCTTAATATTGCACCTTTCCTTGTTGTGACAATTGCTCCAACTGCATTTCCGAAAATAGTAATTTCTTTCATATCATCGATATTTAAATCAGCAATAGGTTTATTTTTTTCTAAATATTTATATAAAACGCCACTAAAGAAGCCATCTCCCGCACCTGTTGTATCAACTGGATTCACTTTGAAGGATTTAAATTTCCCTATGTTCTCCCCTTTTCGATAAAAACAGCCTTCAGCTCCTAACGTGACAAATATAAGTTCTGTGTTATACTGTTCAACCAATTGTCTTGTTCCTTTTTCTAAATCTGCCTTTCCAGTAATGAATTCCAACTCTTCCTCCGAAAGCTTTACAATGTTAGCATATTTCAATCCCTCTTTAATCATTTTCTTTGCATGCTCTATATTCTTCCAAAGCAAAGCCCTTAAATTAGGATCATAGGAAACAACTTTCCCTTGTTCTTTTGCTACTTGGACTGTCTTTAGAGTGGTAGAAGCAGCTGGTTCATTAGTGAGGGAAAGAGATCCAAAATGAAAAATTTTGGTTTGAGCTACGATATTCTCATTAATGTCATCCTCTGTTAACATGGTATCCGCACCGGGATTTCGATAAAAGCTGAATGAGCGGTCACCATTTTCATCTAAATGAACAAATGCAAGCGTAGTATTTGCTTTTTGGGTAAAGGATAATCCTTCGCAGCATATGTTTGCATCTAATAAAACTTGCTTTAAATAATGTCCAAATTGATCATCTCCTACCTTACCAATGAAACAAGTCTTCTTGCCTAATTTGGTTAAGCCCGCTAATACATTGGCCGGGGCACCACCAGGATTTCTTTCAAAGACAACTTTGCCAGGCTGAGAAGAGTTAGAAGGAGTTAAATCAATTAATAACTCTCCAAGAGCTGTTACATCATACATTTGAACCTCTCCTAAATTCTAGAGAATTTATTAAGCCAGAAGACTACTCTTCTGGCTTTTTATTTGAAATGGAACTAATTTAAGTTCTGCTTCGTAATCTATCAAGAAGCACGGCAATAACAATAACTATCCCTTTTACAACTTGTTGCCAGTAATAATCCACGTTAAGCAATGTCATTCCATTCGTTAACACAGCAACAATCAAAACCCCAATGATAGTTCCTTGTATACGGCCACGTCCCCCTACAAAACTAGTACCACCTAGTACGACAGCTGCTATCGCATCTAGCTCAAATGCTATTCCTACCATGGGCTGCCCTGAGAACAAACGTCCGGCCATCACAACACCACTAACACCGGCGAATAAGCCACTGATGGAATATACATTAATCAGGGTGCGTTTAACTTTAATCCCTGTAAGATGTGCAGCTTCTTCATTACCGCCAATAGCATAAACATGTCGCCCGAACATCGTATACTTTAAAACGATTAACATGATGGTATAAACAATTGCCATCACATAAATAGGAGTAGGAATCCCCAGAATTTCCCCTGCTCCAATGAACTTGAACTGCTTTGATGCCAAAACTACAGGATATCCGCCGGTTATAACATAAGCCAACCCCCTCAGGTAGGTCATACTTCCAAGCGTTACAATAAATGCAGGCAACTTAGTTACAGCGGTTAAAAATCCATTAATAGCCCCAGCAACATATCCTACAGCAACTCCTACTAACATAGCGATAACTGGAGGAGTTCCGGCATTTGATAGTAATACAGATATAACACCGCTCAATGCAAGGGTTGAGCCTACCGATAAATCAATTCCTCCTGTTAATATAACTACAGTCATCCCAGCTGCCAGAATAGCAGTAATTGAACTCTGCTTTAGTACGTTTAAGATATTACTTGAGTCCGTGAAATTCGGTGCAACAATAATCATAACGATGATTAATAAGGCAAGAATTATTACCATGCCCAGCTGATTAAAAATCTGTTTTGACCGTTCCTTGAATGAAACTACGGATGGACCTGACATTTGTAAGTTTGTATTCATTGTTTAACCTCTCCTGTAGCATAGTACATAATTTTTTCTTGTGTAGCTTCATTACGAGATAGTTCAGCTCTTAGTTTCCCCTCATGAATCACTAAAATCCGATCACTAACTCCTAATACTTCTGGTAATTCAGAAGAAATCATCAATACAGCAAGCCCTTGTTCTGCTAATTTACTGATGATTTTATGAATCTCAGTCTTTGCACCTATGTCTACACCACGGGTCGGTTCGTCAAGCAGCAGTATTTTAGGACCAATAGATAACCATTTAGCAATAACAACCTTTTGTTGATTTCCTCCGCTAAGGCCCATAACATTTTGATCCTTTGATGCCGTTCTTACTCCAAGTTCTTTAATGTATCGATCAGCATCACGATTCATTTGCTTAAACTGCAATAGTTTAAATTTACGATAGGTTGGCAATTGTGCCATCAGTATATTTTCTTTTACAGATAAATTTGGTAATAACCCCTGTTCCTTCCTGCTTTCAGGAACATGAGCAATGCCAAGTTTTATTGCGTCAATAGGACTTTTTATATGAACCTGCTGGCCATCCAAAATTATTTGACCCTCTGACAGTTCGGATAGTCCAAAGATTGTTCTTACCAGCTCAGTCCGTCCCGCACCGACAAGGCCTGCTAAGCCCACAATTTCACCAGGGTAGATTTTCAGCGATATCCCCTTTACAAACTTCTTGTCAGAGACATTTTTTAACTCAAGGACTGGTTTTTGGTCAGACCTAACAATACTTTCGATTCTTTCTCTTACAAAAAGCTCATTTAACTCTCTTCCTACCATAAGTTTTACTAGATTCTCGGGATTTGTATCCGAAATTGGTCCACTTGTAACCCAATGACCGTCTCTAAGAACTGTAAAGCGATTTGAAATTTTAAAAATCTCATCCATTCGATGAGAGATATAAACAATAGCTACGCCTTTTCTTCTTAATTCTTCAATGATGCCAAAAAGCTTTTCTATTTCTTTATCTGTCAGAGATGCCGTCGGTTCATCCATAATTAAAATCTCAGAATTAAGTGATAACGCTCGAGCAATTTCTACCATTTGTTGTTGGGCCACACTTAAGGTGGAAACATCCGCTCGAGGATCCAAGGAAGATCCTATGGATTTTAAAACTTGGGCAGCATTTTCATAAATATCATTCCAATTTATTAGGCCCAGCCTATTTTTCTTAAATTTTGTCCCCATCATAATATTCTCACCAATGGACAAATTAGGTGAAAGGCTTATTTCTTGGTGAATAACACTGATCCCATTATTTCTTGCCTCCATTGGATTATTCCAATGTACTTCTTGACTTTTATATTCAATCGTTCCTCCATCAGGCTGATACACTCCAGCCATGATCTTCATTAAAGTAGATTTTCCTGCACCATTCTCCCCCATCAAGGCATGAACTTCCCCTTTATAGAGTTCGATATTAACGTTTTGCAACACCTTGACACCGGAAAATTTCTTCGTAACCGCCTTCATCCTAAGGATGGGTAACTGACTCTCTGGTAGACGACGATTTATTTGTTCTTGAATCTGAAATACTGCCATTAGTGCCACTCCCTAAGTCTCTTTTTAGGCCCTATTTTACTAGGATATAAATATAGTGCTCCTGATAGAGCACCATATTTTACCTCCACTAGAGGGAAATCAATTACCAGCCGCTATAGGAATCAACATTATCTTTAGTGATAAATTTAGTTGGAATAAGAACTTTTGAGTCAACTTTCTTTCCATCAATGATTTTTAATGCTAAGGCAACACCGTCAATAACCATTTGATTCGGGAATTGTGCTGAAGTACCAGCAAAGCTTCCGCCTTTTTTCAGCGCATCAACCGCAGAAGGCGCACCGTCAACACTTACGACAAAGAATTCATTCTGTCTACTAGCTTGTTCTTGAGCAATTTGTACTCCAACAGCCTCTTCATCATTTATTGTAAATACTGCATCGATTTTTTTGTTTGCTGTTAGTGTACCTTCCATTACGGTAAGAGCCTTTTCACGATTACCCTCACCATTTTGTTTAGCAACAACCTTGATATCTGGATATTTATTAATCACTTCGTTAAAACCTTTAATTCGGTCTGTCACTGCTGAAACAGGAGGTCCATCAATAATAACAATATTACCTTTTCCATTAAGTTGTTTTACAAGGTACTCCGCAGCTAATTTACCTGCTTGAACGTTATCAGACATAACCACTGTGTCAATGCCGCCTTCTGCAAATCCATCAAGAGCAACAACAGGAATACCTGCTGCTTTTGCCTCACTAACTGCACCAGCAATTCCAGCAGAATCAAACGGGCTTAATAATATTAAATCAACTTTTTTTGTGATAAAGTCTTCAATTTGTGCAGTTTGTTTAGCAAGATCTTGATCCGCACTTACAGTAGTTACTTCAGCATTATACTTAGAAGCAACTTCTTTAGCGCCTTTAGACATCGCTACAAAGAATGGATTACTTAAATTTGGAACTGTTAAACCAATCTTTAGCTTTTTTTCAGTATTAGACTTGTCATCTGTTTTACCTGTATTAGAAGCGCTTTCATTATTGCTGCATGCACCTAAAAAGCATAAAGTTAAAATTAATAATACTATGTTAAAAATTTTAAAGGTTTTCATGATTTGTAATTCCTCCTAAATAGAGTTTTGTAAAGTAATAGATACTTCTAGCAAAACACAATTCTTGTAAAAAGATCTGTAATATCGTAGTATAAAAATGAGTGCTAAAATTAGTATTAATTTTAGGTATACTCAGGCAGGGTTATGATTTTGGGCGTTTTTCCATTTGGTCGTGGTTGCCCTGAATCGTAACCTTTTTTGTGATTCTTTCATTTTTCTCCCTCAAAGAAGAAGTTAATTAAAATGATTAAAATCTCCTTCTATTATTTTCACAACTCTATAAGCATCACCTCCTAAAAATGATGTGGATATTTTTTAAACGCTTTCATTTAAATGCCTTCATTTTTTGCTTTTATCTGATATTAGATCCTTACCTATGGGGGAAAAGTCAGACTACGCGAACAGAAATCCCTGATTCCTCAATGCGGTTAAGTACCGTCTTTTGTGCAGCACTATCGGTTATTAAATAATTTATCTCATGAATATCCGCAAACTTCGCAAAACTTACTTGACCTATTTTAGTATGATCAGTAATGAGAATAACCTTTTCCGCACAATCAATCATTTTCTTTTTCGTTGATGCCTCAATTAAATTTGGAGTTGTTAAGCCATTTTCTACATCAACGCCATTCGTAGCAATAAACGATTTGTCTACACAAATTTGATTAAAGCTGTTTTCAGCCAATGGACCTACCAACGCTAGTGTTTCTGAACGCAGAGAACCACCACATAATAAGACTTCAATTCCAGATACATCCTTTAATTCATTAGCACATAAAATTGAATTGGTAACCACCTGTAAGCTCGAAAAGTTTCTTAGCTCTTGGGCAAGATAATAAGTTGTCGTACCCGAATCGAGCAAGATACTTTCACCGTTCTCAATGAGCTTAGCCGCTTCCTTTGCAATAGCCCTTTTCTCTTTTTGAAACTGCACTTCTTTCTCAATGTAAGTCGGTTCGAAGGTCACACTTTTGAACAAGACAGCCCCACCATGTGTTCTTTTTAACAATTGTGCTTCCTCTAGTTCCTTTAAGTCCCTACGAATTGTTGATTCAGACAAGTCGAAGTGTTGACTTAATTCTTGTACATCCACTCTAGCATTCTTGTTTAGTAACTCTAATATGGCCGACTTTCTTTCTATACCGTACACAGAATCGTTTCCCTCCAAATCATTTAAAATGCGAAATTTGACCGTTTTTAGCTCGTTTTTGAATGAATTTGATTTTTTATGCTTATTTTTGATTATATGTGCTATTTTACCAATTTACAATATCAATTTTAGAATAATTATGAAAATTTTAAAATTAGGAGGGGGGACACTCTGAGTAAGTAAAACTTAGAAGTAAACACAAGTTCGGGCTTCGAATGGTATTAATTTGAGAGAAATGAAAGTAGTTTTGAAAAAGAAAAATTGAAGTATAAATTCTAAAATAAAACTAAACGGAAAAAGGAGTTTCTCCATTTAGAGAGTAACACCTAGTTTGTGGTCCCAAAATTGAATAGAAGCAGCTTACTTGATTCCTGCTTCTTCTTTTAAAATCATTGCCGAGACGCATTCGACGTGTATCGAGTGTATGTGGCAACACAAGAAATGCTGGTGAGTAAATATTTTTGAATAAAGTGTTGTATATAATCTTCATTTTCAGGATTGATATTCTTTCATTAAAGCACTCGTTAATTGAAGAGTTAATGATAGATAATTAAAAGAATCCCTAAAAAAATAAATCCAAAAAGAATGATTAAACCACTTGTGTCTAGTAGGACGCCTATTACCGCCCATAAGAAATAGAAAATTTTAATTTTTGTACTTTCATTTTTATAATTTTTATAAGATTCTTTAATTAGCCACCCTAAAATGCTACATCCCACAACAACCAATATAATACCAATAGTCATTATTTTCATAAACGTCCCTCGTTTATAAAATAATTTTCTTCATATACCTGTTAGTTTGTCACTTTTCTTTTTCAACTAAACTGCCACGTTACTTCAATAAAAAAAAAAGCCACCAAAAATGGCAGCTTGTTCTTTAACTCTAGCACCCAGTTAGTTGTAGAGTGGGGAATAGATTATTAAAAGAACTCCTAATAAAATAAGACCAAGAATAATAATTAATCCATTACTAAAATCTAATACGACACCTAATATCACCCATAAGAAAAAGAAAATTTTAGATTTTGTACTTTCATTTTTATAATTTTTATATGCCTCTTTAATAAACCACCCTAAAATGATACTTCCGCCAACAACCAATATCATCCCAATAGCCACTATTTTCATAATCGTACGGTTTTCTTACTCCTTTTAAGGAATTTATATACCTGTTAGTTTGTCATTTTTCTACTTCACCTAACCTCCCCGTTAATCGAATAAAAAAGATCGCCGCAGCGATCATAATACTTGTGCTCAACACCCAGTTAGCTTAAGTACAACTTAAAGGTAAGACTTATTAAAGTTCTTTCAATACAATACCTTTTGTTCTTTTGTCAGGATAATAACATTTTCAGGTCGGACAACATCTGGCAAAAGAAGCGTATCCATAAAGTTATTTTTAAATGGTAAATGGTTCCACGGTTTAATTGCAAAATATGCTTCAATAAAACTGCTAAGGATATATTCCTGATAAATCTTCATACCGACTCCAGACTTGCCGCTATGTTCCAAAGGTACAGGTGATTTTCCTATCACCAATGATTCGTTACCTAGCACTTTCCATTTACCACTATTTAAATTGAATAAATCTTTTATTGTCATTACTGATATAACAGTAGATAGAACTATATCCACTTTTGGTTTTATTTCATTACTTCGACAATCAAATATTGCACAAGTAACAGATGATTTTTTATTTTGATGCCATAATATCTGTCCATATCCATATGACCTGTCAGATAATTGAATGGCAAATATATCACCTTCTTGCCATTTTTGAGGTTTTGGGCATTTCCACATTGTAACTACTTTTCTTACTTCCTCGATATATTCTGAAGTTAGTTCTTGACGAAATGGCTGTATGACTAATTCATTTATTATAATTGCAACTTCAAGAATACTATTACCTTGTTTCGAATTTGCATTTATAAAAACACAGCCGCCTTCAGCATCGATTTTGATTTTTCTATAAATGTCTTTATCTTTACTTTTTATAGTATTACGTAATTTTTCTTCGGCTTCATAATTTGTCTCTAGATCAAATTCTTCGCCTAGACTTTGTACAATCATAAAGCAGGGATTAATTGCGTCAGGAAGATGAATTTTAACTATGCCAATATCTAGTGCAAAATTTTCAATGTTAACCATACAAAACCTCACAACACATATATATAATTTTAAAACATTAATAAAGAAGTTAAACAACAGGGCATAGGCTGTTTAACAGATCTGTTTCGTTAGTTGATCACCTAAAAAAAGAGCTGCCGCCGCAACTCATTTTAAACTTAAGCACCCGTTACTTTAAGTTATCATGAACGAA
>NZ_JBITPF010000084.1:0-1590 GCF_050468025.1 Neobacillus sp. NRS-1170
ACCATTTTTTATATGGTTTTATTATAACAGTAGCCAGGGTAGAACGTCCGCACCCGTGGGACTTTGATCCCGTCAAGTAAACCGTTCACCCCCTACTGGTAGAAACATGTTTGAGGCTGGTTGGGACTGAGATCTCGTATAACAAGCGAAGCTATGATACTACTAGGAGGAATTAGGGGTTACTGGCAAGTTCAATTTTAGGAGGAGATTTAGAATGAATCCAGTCGTTAGTCTGGATGTTTCAAAAGGAAAAAGTGAAGTTCAGGCTTTTTTAGATAAGGGAAAACCTTACGGTAAAAGCTTTAGTATCAACCATGATCTTGATGGGCTAGGATCATTACTTGAGTTTCTGGAAGGTATAAAAGATAAAGCTGGAATTCAACCTCCAGTGGTTTTAGAAGCTACAGGACATTACCATACACCAGTTGTTCAGTTTCTAGAGCAACATCAATATTTATTAATCATAGTAAATCCATTAATCTCTCATAGAGCCAAAAGTGCTAGTTTAAGAAAAGTTAAAACGGATGCCATCGATGCCTATCGTCTTTGTGAGCTTTACTATAAAGAGGATTTAGAGCCGTACAAAAAACGAGGAATTCGACTCTTAAACCTACGTAATCTCACAAGGCAACATGAGAATATAACGGGAATGTATGTTCAAACCAAACTGCAATTTCAAGCTGTTCTAGATCAAATATTCCCAGAATTTAAGGGGGTTTTTGGGGACTTATATTCTGTTGTGTCGTTGCTTACTCTTCAAGCATACCCAGCCTCTGAAGATATCTTAGCTGTTAGCGAAGTAACATTGACCAATAAAATCAAGGAATTATGTAAAAGTCGTTCAATAAGATGGGCAAAAGAAAAAGCTCAACAACTTCAAAAAGCAGCAGCAAAGAATCCGTTTCAAAAGACACTATATCATAGTCATTTACTGAGTCTTAGTATGTATATTAATATGCTTCTTCAATACAAAGAGCATCTATCAGAGTTGGAGGCTGAGATAGATACTCTCGCAAAGGAAATTGAAGAATATAAGATTATCCAATCTATCCCTGGTATCGGTGAAAAAATCGCTGCAACGATCATTTCTGAAATTGGAGAGATAGATCGGTTTAATCACCCAAAAAAGCTTGTCGCATTCTCTGGAGTGGATCCAGAGGTATTTGAATCAGGTAAATTTAAAGCGACTCTCGTTCGTATTACAAAACGTGGATCAAGCAGGTTGCGTCACGCCTTATATATGGCTGTTCGCTCTGGGATTCGTGATTGTCGTAAACAGAAAACAACTGATGAAATTATTCCAAGAAACAAGAGATTAAGAGCGTTTTACGATAAGAAGCGTGAGGAAGGCAAACTTTATAAAGTCGCCGTTATTGCTTGTGTAAATAAGCTCTTACATTGGATTTATGCCATATTAAAAAACAGAACTACTTTCCAAGATATAGCCTAATTAAGATTTCCAGTTAAATAAGACAAAACCTTCCAATCATCAGTTAGTCGAAGGTTATTTGGCATGCATATTTTTAGTATATCATGGTTAAATTTTATTTTTTATTGAAAAATATTGACAAACTATTAGCTGGTTTACTT
>NZ_JBITPF010000085.1:0-861 GCF_050468025.1 Neobacillus sp. NRS-1170
TATAAGTCTTTTTTCTCAAATGGTCCAGATTTATCCTTTTCAGTAATGTACACCCAACTATTAGGCCTTTACCGCAAGGTAAACCACTATGGAAATCTAAGAAAAATGGAGAAATCGGGAGATTTTCCTTTCTTTATTGAGGGAGGATAGTTTAATAACAGTCAAAAAGACAAAAAAAATTGGTTCTTTTTCAATCGCTTAAAGCCTAGATTAAATTTTAGCGATAAACCATTGTCATTAACCAAATTTGTTATAGTTAATTCTATTTATATTTAAAAATTACACCTAACAAGTTGTTAGGTGTTTTTATATGAAAACAACACTCATAATTAAATGACATTAGGAAATAATAAGAAAAATTGAGGAGGATATATATGTACAAACTTGCTTTTGCACTCCCCTTTTTGTTTGCTTTATGGCTTGCAAATCCAGCATATGCTGTTGAAGTAAATGGCATTATTCAGATTATGGATCAAAACAATAAAGTTATAGTAAAGAAAAATATAACATTTGAAGAGGGAGACACTATTTACGACATAACCAAAAACAACTTTGATGTGGCGGAAACAAACGGTATGATAACAGGAATCAATGGATTGGTTGATAAACCTACAGAAAACATCCATTGGGCTGCATTTATTGATGGTAAATTTGTTGAAATTTCACCAGACGATGTAGGACTTTACGCAAATGATATTTTAACTTGGGCGTTAAGGGATTACGATAAACAAGAAATAATGAAATAAAAAGAAATGTTCATCACGGAGGTTATATAATTCGCCTCTTTAGAAATAAGAGTTGAAGAGCCAGCTGCCAATCTCGGCAGCTTTTTTATTTTAAGTAACGGGGCAGTTGTGCGGC
>NZ_JBITPF010000086.1:0-14530 GCF_050468025.1 Neobacillus sp. NRS-1170
CCCTTACCTATCTGTATTAACAAGTGTTGGTTATGTTTTTAGGAGGAACTAAAATGAATGACATTAAAGCTAGCCATTGTATAAACGTTAGGCATATTGCTGGTGCACAGGATGATTATAGAATTAGTGTCGATTTTGAAGGAAATATTATTTTATTAACAGAACAGAAGGTACAAAGAAGATACTTGCATAAGGTTTTTCATGTTGTAAATGGAAAAATAAATAAAATAGAACTCCCTTCGGTATTGGAAGCATTTGATTTTGTTCAACCCCTTGGTGAGAATTGGTTATTGGTTAGTGCAAGAACTGACAAGGAAGAGGGGTATTTAAGGAACGGTACCTTATTTGGTGTTCACGGAAATGTGTTAAAAAAGTTCGAGTTTGATGATGCAATTCAAGATGTACAAACGACAAAGGATTCTGATATATGGGTAAGTTATTTCGATGAAAATATGGATTCAGGTTTAAGATGTTATGATAATGATGGAGTCAAAACATTTGATTACGTCGATTTTGTCATTCAAACAGGGAGAAAAGTTCCATTCATAAGCGATTGTTACGCTTTAAACGTCACTTCTAAAGACACAAATATTTATTATTATTCTGACTTTCCACTTGTTACACTAAATAAGACGGGCTATAAGATTATTCGTAATGTTCCTATCAAAGGAAGTCATGCATTTGCTATCAAAAATGATCTAGTTATGTTTAGTCATGGTTATAACCATAGGGCAGTGGTGTACTTGTATTCTTTAAGGGACAAGAAAAAAAAGAAACTTCAAACGGTAAATCAGAGCGGAGAAGAACTGAAATATGATTATGCTGTTGGCAGAGGGAGCAAATTGTTCTTAGTTAAGGATGATGATGTTTATTTAATAGATATGGAAGATGAAAAGTTTGTGAATGAATATACTTAAAGTAACGGGTGCAAGAGTTAAAGAGTGGATGGCTGCGGCGATCCTTTTTTCCTGTGGTACTAACGAAGCAGGATAGTTTAAGTGGAATAAAGAATAATATTAATTAAATCTTCAAGCTTGGAGGCAAACCATGGATATTAAAGTTGAAGACTTATACGATTTGATATATAACTGGAAGAATTACCAAAAGGAAGCAGACGAAATTAAGGATATGATTAAATCAAAAAAACATGATGCAATGACAGTCCTCGATGTTGCATGTGGGACGGGAAGGCATATGGAATATTTAAATAATTATTATACGATTGACGGCATAGACATCAGTGAACGGTTTATTGAAATCGCAAAAGAACGAAACCCTGATTCAAATCTTTGGTGCAAGGATATGACAACCTTCGAAATAGAACAACAATATGATGTCGTGATGTGTCTTTTTAGTGCGATTGCTTATGTCAAAACTTATAAAGATTTGGTACATACATTAAAGCAAATGAAAAAACATACAAAACCTAAAGGTCTTATAATAGTTGAACCTTGGTTCGCACCAGATACATTTTATGATGGCAATATTTCGGTTACTACTGGCGAAAATGATGAAATGAAAGTAAGCCGTATGTACTTATCGGAGAAAAAAGGGAATGTTTCTATCCTTCATTTTGAATATTTGGTAGGTACAAAAAAAAGAATCATGCATTTATCTGAAATGCATGAACTGGGATTGTTCACGGAAAATGAAATGCTTTCTGCATTTAAAGAAGCGGGACTTGATACGGAATATGATCCCCAAGGTATAACTGGAAGAGGTATGTATATTTCAAAGTGTATTTAACGGAAATGGTTAGAACAATAATAAGATACTGAAATTGAACTGATATAACCATTAATAAATTTAGAGAGTATATAATAGAAACATTTAGCCCTATTGCAAAAGACTAAAAATAAATATATCGAGATTGTGAAGTTTTATACTTAAAGTAACGGGTGCTTATGTTGAACAATCGGGTAGCCCGCGGCAGCCTTCTTTTTTATTGAACTAAAGTGGCAGGTTAGTTCAATAAGGAAAATGAATAATATTTAGTAATTTTATTGATTTTTCCTTATTTATTTACCAAACAGGTCGAATTCTTGTTGATATTTTATCATCATTTGCTTTATCAACTAATTTTTTTAAATCTTCTTTGAGCATTTGCAGTCGTTCAGCACCTATGTTTTCAATCCAGCGCCCTTCAATTTCAGTTAGTATCTCCTCTTTTGCTTTCATTACTAACCAACCACGTTCAGTCAAAACAATAATTTTCCCTCTCTTATCAGTTGGATGAGTTTCACGCATTACATAACCACTCTTCTCAAGAAAATCCACCATTGTACTCACAGCTTGCTTTGTAATTCCTAAATATTCAGCTAGTTCTATACCTGTTGCTCCATCAGGGATGATACGGTTAAACAAATAACCATGTACAGGTCTAATATCTTCAAATCCCAATTCACTCAATTTATCATGTAGCTCACTAATCGATGCACTAAAGGATAATGACAAAAGTGATGTGAGATCCAATTCCCTCAGTTTTTGATGATTCATACATAAAACCTCCTTAAATAAAGTCAATTAGGTTGACTACTTTCGGATTCTATTGTACTATGCAGAATATAGTCAATCAAATTGACTATATTTTAACGATGATATAGGATTCACCAATAGAATTTATATTTACTTAGGAGGTTTCAAATGGTTAGTCTGGTTAAAATTAGAGGAAGTATTTTTGCGCCATATGTTTGGTTGAAGCCTATTAAAGTTCCTGCAACAGGAAGGAGCTTTGAATATACTGGTGATGCACGTGAATTTACACCATACGCCGTAAACACAATGCGGTCAAGACTAGAGCAAGAAGTGATTATTGATTTTTATAAAAAAGAAATTTTCACATTTGCAGATGCTTGTATTACAACTGTAAAAATTACAAATCCAGATGGTTCTATTGAGCATAAAAAAGGAAAAACAAGTACAGAAAACATTGTATGTACGAATGTTGTGTGGAGCGCTGATGAAGTTTCTTTTGAAATGAAGGCAAGTGCCAGCAACCCTTTAGATGCAGCAGCACCTGCGGCTGACTATTTATTATCTATACGTGTTAGCAAAAGTGGAGCTTTGCAAATTGAAGGTTCTCATGATGGGTTCCCTTGCTATGAATTTTATAAGCAAACAGATTTTGGTCCATTTGAATTAATCTATAAACATGATTACAGAGAAACTGGTGACACTCCAAAAGCGCTAGCTGGAGAGATGGAATACAGCTTTAAAAAGTCAATTTAAATATAAATATAGATCAAAAGTGAATCACACTTAACAAGCAGTAGAGAGTATTAAAGGAAAAACAATTGATTGTTCTAAAGAAATTGTGATTTGTTTTGCTCAATGATTCAATGTTTTGTATTACTTAAAAATAAAATTACAGAGGTTTTTATCATGGCTAATATCGTTAAAATTAGAGCAAGTGTATTCATTCCAATGTCTTGGACTGCAATAGGTTGGACTGGACCTAAGAAAGAAAATCAAACGGGAAACTTAATCGAATTCGAAGGTGACTCACGTGAATTTACCCCTTATGCTGTAAACGCTATGCGTTCTAGAGTTGAACAAGAAGCAGTTGTAGATTTTCACAAAAAAGAAATTTTCACATATGGAAATACTGGTATAACAACGGAAAGAGTTACAACTCCAGATGGTTCCGTTAATAAAAGAACAGGAAAAGCTAGTACAGAACGTATTGTATGCACTGATATTGCTTGGGGTTCTTATGACATCAAGTTTCAAATGAGTGCAAGTGCTAGCAACCCATTAAATATAAATGCACCTGCTGTTGACTATCTTTTAACTGTGCATGTCAAAAAAGATGGTACTGTTGATATCGAAGGTAAACATGATGGATTCCCTTGCTATGAATTTTATAAACAAACAGATTTTGGTCCTTTTGAACAAATTCATATACATGATTTCAGAGAAACTGGTGACACGCCGGAAGCTCTAGGTGGAGAAATGGAGTATAGTTTTAAAAAGAATTTGTAAAGACAAAAATATACCCTTAAAAATATAACAACTTAAGAGGAGTAACAGGAGGAAATAAGAATGACAACAGTTTTATTTGTAAAAGCAAACAATCGTCCAGCAGACCAAGCAGTGAGTGTGAAATTATATGAGGCTTTTTTAGCAAGCTACAAAGAATCACATCCAAATGATACAGTTGTAGGCCTTGATTTATACAAGGAAGAATTACCCTATGTAGGTGAAGATATGATTAACGGTACATTTAAGGCTAGTAGAGGACTTGATTTAACAGCAGAAGAAGCAAAAGCAGTAGCTGTTGCTGATAATTATTTAGATCAATTCCTTGCAGCTGATAAAGTTGTATTTGGTTTCCCATTATGGAATTTAACAATCCCAGCCGTACTACACACATATATTGATTACTTAAATCGCGCAGGCAAAACGTTTAAATATACGCCAGAAGGTCCAGTAGGTCTGATTGGAGATAAGAAAATTGCATTATTAAACGCAAGTGGCGGTGTATATTCGGAAGGACCAAAAGCTGAAATGGAAATGGCTGTTAAATATGTAGCAAGCATGATGAGCTTTTTCGGTGTAAAAGATATGGAGAAAGTCGTGATTGAAGGTCACAACCAATTTCCTGATAAGGCAGAAGAAATTATTGCTGCAGGGCTTGAAAAAGCTGTTAAAGTAGCAAGTACGTTCTAATTAGTAAAACACTTTTCATTAAATATGGCAGTACCTACTCTTTTAGGAAATAAAATCAATCTCTTTTTATATCTTATGGTTTAATGTGTCATTAATTGTATTGAAGATAAGGAGGAGAAATGGGCACTGTTAGTGAAAAACATTCTGGCTGTTGTCCAAAGTTCATATGGAAAATACGGTTTTACTAGATGAAATTAGAGCAATTTGTCCTCAATCATTTATACGACATAATGAACCGATGGCAAATCATACTTTCATCCAAACAGGAGGAAATGCAGATATTTATATCAAGCCAGAAAATGTAGAAATGGTTCAAAAAATAACTATATACGCTTTTATCAATAAAGTTCCTTTAACGATACTTGGCTATGGAACAAATGTGATTATTCGAGATAACGGCATTCGAGGAATTGTAATGAATTTGGATGAACTAAATAAAATAAAGGTTCAGGAAAATGAAATCACTGCTGAAAGTGGAGCAAGTATCATTGATGTGACTAAAGTTGCACGTATTCATGATTTATCGGGGATAGAATTCGCATGTGGGATTCCTGGAAGTGTTGGAGGAGCTTTAATCATGAATGCAGGTGCCTATGGCGGAGAAATTGCATTTGTCCTAAAAAAGGCTAAAGTCCTGACGATGTCTGGCGATTTTCTCACACTTGATAAATCTGATTTTCAGTTTGGCTACAGAACAAGTATTTTTGAGAAAGAAAGACAAATTGTGTTGGAAGCGATTTTCCAACTTGAGAAAGAGAGTTCAGAACTAATCCAAGAAAAAATGGATAGATTTACATCACTTAGACAAAAAAAGCAACCTCTAGAATACCCTTCTTGTGGTAGCGTCTTTAAACGCCCTATCAATCATTTTGCCGGAAAATTAATTTCTGATAGCGGGTTACAGGGTAAAAGGGTTGGGGGTGCGGAAGTATCAAAGAAGCATGCAGGTTTTATTGTAAATGTAGACCATGCAACATCAACTGATTACCTTCACTTGATACGATATATCCAAAAAACGGTGAAAAATAAATATAAAATTGATATTGAAACAGAAGTGAAAATTCTAGGTGAGGAATAAGTCTTAAGTTTTATAAGGCAGTTCAATAAAAATACTTTTTATATGTAAAAAGTATATAGCTTATGCAACGGGTGCGATACTCCAAGAAGGAGATCGCCTTTTTTCTTTTTGCACAAAAAAGATTGTGAAAGGGTGTACTTAAACTATCGGAGCAGGTTAGTGAAAGAAGAAAACACTTAATGTGTTATTGTCCCTCATTATTCACTTGAGAATTAACAGACATAATTCAAAAAAAAGAGGGAAGCCCCTCTATGTTATCTTGTCAGTTGAAAAATGAATTGTTCTTTAAACTTTCGTTGGTCACTATTTTTATGTTTCCAGGTTACAGATACCATTAATGCTGTTGCCTTAGTATCTAAAGGAAAATTGGAATGGTGAAATGAGGGTTCTAAAGGCTTGCCTTCGTCGTATTTGGCTGTAAACAGTTCATAAAATGTTGACGCTGATTTAGGTATGTTTTTATATCCCTCAACCCTGACTAATTCAATATTTTCTTCACCAATATTTTTAATGTCTAGGCTGTATACATTATTCAACGCTGGTCTTATAGACTGGTTAAGCTTTTTATCACTATGGTCTGGCTTTCCAACTGTTACTTTCCATTGTTTTGTTTCTAGTGTCCGAGGCAAGTTTTCCAATACGTTAGCTTCTGAGTCATTTGGCATTATCATTGTAGATACTATAAAAAATAAAAGAAATAATGCTATTTTTTTCACTATTTCACATCCTTTTTTAAGATTAGTTTGGTATTTGTTTAACCTATTCATTCAAACAAAATAGTAATGAATAAAACGATAACTGTGTTACCCCTTGTTTAACTAACGGGTGCAAGAGTTTAAGATCCAGATGCCAACTTGGCAGCTATAATAAGCGGTAAAAGTAAATTTCACAAAAAAAACTTCTGGTACAAGTAAAAAAACCCATCATTTAGACGGGGTTTCATATATTATGAACGGTTCATTTCTTCTCTCCGTTTTCTGGCATCAAATGTATAATCACCAGACTTACTTTCAATAAACTGCGAAACAGCAACCGACATTAACCCAATTGGGATTGTTACTGCAAGCACAAAGACCGCGTAATACCAGCGATAATCGGAATCAATCATCCTTAATGAAAATATTAGGTTAATGGCGATGATCACACCTGTAATAATTGCAAAATAGCCCGCCCATTTTAATGCATTTGCCATGAATAATCCCTCCAATTTCTATATATTCCTCATTTTACCATGAGTACAGATATTTTGGTCCAAACACCTCTAAAAAAAGCCACCAAAATAAACATTTTTCAATTTGTATGTAAAGGAAAATCACTTGATGCGAATTGATTTAACAGAGAATGGTTTATTTAAATTAGCACCAATTGTTTCCGCTAATGGGATAAGAATATTAATTATTAATTTCGGATTGAGGAATTTAATAGGTGCTAATCCGAACCCAAATAAAATCATTAGAATATATTATATTGGGAAATTTGGATAGGACATTTCACTCCTTTGGAAGGCACAATTATTTGTGCCTTTTATGTTTACTTTTATTACACTGGGGGTCTTTCTTGCAGGCATTAGGGAATCTCCGTGTTGGGTTTCGATTGTTCAACACCTATAAGATTGTGAAAAAATGTAATTTAATTGCAGAAGTTAAACAGTGAGTTGCTGTGCAGCTCTTTTTTCTTGTTCCACTAACTGGCAGGTTAGTTGAATAGCAGCTAATAATTGTTCAAAATGGTAAGTGTGATCATTGTTCGTCGAAGAGAGGCTGAATATGAATAGTCATTTTAATGAAGAAGAGTACAATAAACTTATTGAAAAATACAATTACAAGGATATGTTGCACGATGCTTTTAAACAGGTGATTACACCCGAATTTAAAAAGCACGGATTCAAAAAGAAAGGAAAGACCTTTTATCGAGAACGAGAAGGGCTTATTGAAATTTGCGAAGTGCAATATTCAAGAGGAAATCATCGAACGACGGCAAGTTTTACTTATAACATAAGTATCGCCGTCCCTTCTTTATACACCTCGCTTGGAATACAGGAAAGTAATGAACTTAATACATATAATTTGCCTGCTAAGGTTGATGACTGGTTTTACTTAGAAGCGTACAGCCAAGAGAAACCTTCTGTCGTTTATTATGAAGTGGAATTGAATGAAGCTGAAATTTCAAAGCAGAAATTATTCGAATCTAATTGGGAAAATCGTTATAACGTCAAAACTGGAGAAGGGTTCATTGAAGTGTTGGTGGAAGATATTGAAAAGGTAATTCTCACTTACTTTCAATCAATTCCTGATGCAAAGTCATTAATTGAACATCTTAGAAAAGATGAACCAAGAGGAGAAATTGACGTACAAATGATGTATCGTTTAGGGTACCTTTATTATGTAAACGGTGAACAGGAAAAAGGAAGAGAAATATTAAAAAGGATACACAATGGTGCATATAAAGTAGCCATTAATGATGATATTGAATCAGGGAGAATTGTTTTGTGAGCCACTTTTTCCCCTATCCTTATTGAACTAAAGGGTGCTTTCCTTAAAGAACTGGCTGCAAAAAATGCAGCCTTTTTTGTTATTCGATTTTTAACGAAGCAGGTAGTTAAAGAAGTGGATCTTGATAATCTTAGAAATTAAAGGATATAAGGGATCTTAATGGAATAATTTAAATGATAATTTCAATTCTCATTATAATGTCAGGAGATGAATTTATTTGTTTGAAACAGAAAGATGTTTTATTAGAAGCCTGCAAAAATCGGATTATGTTGATGTGAAAAAAATATATGTTAATACGGAAGTAAGAAAATATCTTGGTGGCATACGCCAGGACGATTCTATTGAAGTTGTATTAGACGATATGCTTAATTCAAGTGATAACTCTTTTTATTGGGTTGTCAGAGAAAAACACACAGATGAATTTATTGGTTTGGTTTCTCTTGACCCTCACCACGATGGCGTTTACCTAGAAATTTCATATCAGTTATTACCAAATTGGTGGGGAGCAGGTTATGCAACTGAAGTAGTTCAAGTGATTATTAATTTTGCTTTAAATGAATTGAACCTTCTAAAAGTAGTTGCAGAAACACAAACTGCTAATACTTCCTCTTGTAAGCTCTTAGAGAATTTAGGTATGAAATTAGAACGAACGATTAGCAGATTTGGAGCTGAGCAAGCAATTTATACTATTAAATCGTCCTAATTATAATCGAAGAAGTCTTTCTTCAGCTAAAGGGTAGCAAGAGATAAAGATGGAGGTCGCTACGGTGATCCTTTTTTCTTGTTGCACTAACGGGGCAGTTGAACAAGGGATTATATAATTATGTTGATTTTTTTATATTTAAAAAATTATCGAAATAATGGTGATAATTATAGTCAACCTACGATAATATTAAGCAAAAATTAAAGCACTCGATGCACGAGTGCTAATTGACTCCCAAATCAGAAATCTGTTTGATGTTTATTCCAGTGGTGTTAGGTCGGAGAGTTTAACTAACTTTATATCATTATCTTTTTTTACTTCGCAATACCCACTATCGTAAATCCAATGAATAACATAAATTTCTGATTCGAAAATTACTTTGCTTCCAATAACCAATACAATGATGCCCCCTATTCTGATTGAGAGCCGTTAATTAAAATACCATTGAAAACGGCAACACATCAAAAGGTAGTTTTTGGATAATAACCAAATACAAAGTTTCGATTTTTAATAATTTCAGGTGTTCATAAAAGCAGCTTTTATTCTTTCACTAACGAAGCAGTTTACTTAAATAATAGTTTTAGAAAAACAAAATTGGAACATCCATTCAAAAATTATGTAATAGAGGATCGGGACTTCCCAAATCCTCCTCAAATATTCATTAGCTTTTCTTTTAACAACAGTGTCCGTAATGGTGCCAAGGATGATGAAAACCGAAACCACCATAGAAAGGATAATGGTGATGATGAAAACCGTAACCATACGGATGATAGCCGTATCCCATCATCGGATAACCAAATGATCCATAGTAAGGAGGCATTTAGACACCTACTTTCATTCTATATTTTATTACACTTTAGACATATGTCTTTTGGATTGGATATGAGCTTATCTAATTTGAAAATAGGCACAACTGAATCGAGTCTAATCTATTTTAATTAACAAGAAATGTTATTTGTAATTCTAAACATAGTGAGCATTAACAAAGTGGAACATGAATTGATTTTCTTCAAGGAGGATGCCTTTTTAATAAAATATAAAAAGACCACTCCATGTAACTGAGCAGTCTTAGCATCGGGGAGGTGATTCCCTTGGACAATATATGACAGATACTAAATCTTAGAACAATTAATGTTGTCCTTCTTCAACTAAAGGTAGCAGTTTAGTGTAAGAAGGAAAATATTTTCTTAAAGCGAATTTAATATACATTCAATCAATCAATTTTAGGAAGATAATTCTATGTTGGATTTAGATAAAACAGAGGGGTCTGACGCTAAAAGCATTTTAATGATGACTGCGGCTTATGTAGAAACGGTAAAAGAAGGAAATGGAAACTTTACAAGTGATAAGTGTGTAGATGCTCTAATAGGGTTATTCAATGGCATCCCTGAACCAGATGTACTTAAAAGGCTCAAGAAAATGGAAAATAAGAATAAACAAAAGTTCTTATTCTGCTAACGGGTGCATGAATTAAAATTTAGCTGCCATTTATGATAGCTTTTTTTTATTGATCTAATATTTGCAGGATATTACATATAGGGAACGAATATAATGCTATAGAACTAAGTCAAAAGAGGGAAGAGTATGATTTTTTTATAGGGGGTAAAAATGTTCGAGAAAATCGTGGTATCAAGGGATCCAAAAATGATTCGGAAAATTCTCTGCGGAGTGCTTGCAGCCATGATTGTATCGGGGATGGTCATATTATTCCTAATGTATGCAATGGCGGAATCGGAAGATAAGTATAACATGGTAGATCTGATAATATTCTCGATTGTGGCACTTTTATTTTCGCCTTTGGTAGGTGCCTTTAACCCAGGATCCTATGTAGTAGGAGTTGTTTTTGGATGGATTAGTTATAAGAAAGAAAAGATTATAGAACGTATCTTAATTCAAATTGCAACGTACTCCATCTCCATTATGTTCCTTTATTTACTTTTGGAACTTTTTGGGGAACTTATGGGGGATGAAGGCTTTTTCTCCTGGGGAGATCATCTTTTCGTCTTTTTAATTATTGTTATTTTCGGAATAATTACTGCTTTTCTTCATTTGGGGCTAGAAAAGTTGTTCGAAAGAAAAGGGAAAAAAGAAAGCATAACTACACTTAAGAACTCTTATATAGAAGAGGCTCCATTAGAAGAAATTCCGTTAGAAGAAAATACCTTATTAAATGAACAACAGAAGCGGGTGCCAACCTTATTTGCAGAACAACACAAGGTAGTTCAAATAAATACATCGTACTACGATTCAAAATGGGGATCTGCTCAAAATCCAGCAAAGAAAAACACATGGAACTGGGTAGCCTTTTTTTTTCCTTTATTTTGGTTGGCACATCGAAAAATGTATAAATGGTTTTTGGTTTTTGGACTAATAGGAACGCTTAAACTCTTACCCCAGCATTTTTCCGATAATCCTATCTGGGGGTATATCAATACCCCCTATTATTTGGTAATCGCTATAATAGTAGGATGGTTCGGAAACCGCTGGTATTATAACCATACTTCTCAAGTTCTGAAACAAGCTAAAGCTCTTCCTGAATCACAAAAAGATGCCTATTTGCAAAAAAAAGGCGGAACGAACATCGGTATGATGCTCGGACTATGTGCCCTTTTATATCTGTTTTATTTTGTTGCAGACGGAGTATTCTACATTTTACCGACAGAAACCAATGTAAAAACAGTCGTGAGTATGAGTGACGAAGGCCTTGCTTTAGAATTCAATACAGATGAACCGAGATGGAAGTATGTCAAAAGAGAAGGTGACCACCATGTGGTAGAATTTACAGGTTATGATAAGAGTAAAAAAGAAAATTTACACATTGTCTTTTTTGTTTACTTCATTGAGGATAGTTTTGAATGGAAACAAATTTACATTAATGGTAAGAAGTTAAGCAAAAAGGAAGCGGAAGATTATGAATTTAGAATTGTAGAAGAATTATCGTATTGACCTAAAATGTTAAAGTAATGGGGAGCGTATGGTATTACTTGATGTAAGAATTTATTGAAATACGAATTCCTTGTCATTAGTATGGAGTTCACTACTTATAATTTGTTTTTACATCGGATTTAACGTTTATTGTTGTACTAAAGGGTGCAAGAGTTAAAGAATGGGATGGCTGCGGCGATCCCTTTTTTATTGCACTAACTGGCAGAATACTTGAAGAAGGAAATGATAAATTTGTTATTGAATTAATAATAATGAAAGATTTATGAGTGAAGGAGTTTTATCTAAATGCAGAATGTGCGAAATTTAATTGAAACAAAGAAACCTGGCGTTGATGAATTGGATATAAAGCTGGCTGAGGAAAAGTTAGGTGTAATTTTTCCCGAACAGTACAAAGAACTTTTTAAGTTAGTAAATAATGCGGAGATTGGTGAATGGATTCTCTATCCTATTAATACCCAAATAAACCCTAAAAAAACTTGGGATGATGTTGTTAGACAAAATAAGGAAGTAAGAGAAGAAAGAATGTCTGATGACCTTATTGCGATTGGTGATGATGGTTCTGGAGATATACTTTGCTTTAAAATGATGAACGGGAAAATGGGAGATACCATTTATCTTTGGTATCACGAAACAACAGAATTAGAAGAATATGCACCTAATTTAGAGGAATTTATTATTCGATTTTCTGAAGAATATGATGACCTTGATGATGAGTAAAAAGGAAAAGTCTTATTGAAGTATCGGGTGCAATAGTTCAAGATCGAAGAATGAATTACATAAAAAACCCGCTAGATTCTAGCGGGCATTTTTGTATTAACGGAAAGATCCACCGAATTGTTGTTCAGCCATTCTTACTAATCGTTTTGTTATTTCGCCACCAACAGAACCATTAGCTCTTGAAGATGTATCGGCTCCAAGCTGCACACCAAATTCTTGTGCAATTTCATACTTCATTTGTTCAAGTGCTTGCTCTACTCCTGAAACTAAAAGCTACATAAAGTTGGTAAGTTTTGGGTTCAGTAAGAAGAATTTTCTTTAATTATAAAATGTTTTCATAACACTCCAACAGTAGTTGCTGGGACGATTTCCTTTGTTATTGAGCTAACGGGCAGGTTAGTGGAACAACATCACTCCCCATATTCATTTAGACGAGCAAAATATTAAAGTTAGTCGGTTGACTAGCCTTTCTTAAATTTATTTTTTATTGAAAAGAATAATAAATTTAAAGCACTTGTTAATGAGATAAGTCCATAGAAAAATGAATCATATTTACTGTCACATTCTTGTAAATAAAATAAATTACACATAATAAATGCTAAAATTGCCATTATTCCAAATAGTAATGCTAGGACTAAAAATAACGGTTTGAAGCGTTTATAGTGTTTAGTCCAAATAAAATAACTCAATGCGATATGAAAACAAATATACAATATTGTTGTTGAAGATAGTGACATTTACTTTCCTCCCTTCACGTAATTTTATGATAATTCCGAAAAAATAAGACGGAAAGCCAATCGATTGACTAGCTTTCTACAACCTCAAAAATGGAGGAAGACTTCAAGGTGCAACCATTACAATTCCTACGTCTTGTATTGGATGTTCTGTAACACCTGATAACCGATTAAGGTGACTATTAAATGGAATAACGAAAATAAGGCTAAAACAAGATAAAGAATATTAAACCACTCTTTAAAGTAGTTTGTGAACAAATGTACTAAAACTAACGGGTTCAAAAGTTAAAGATCCGGATGGCTGCGGCTATCCCTTTTCTTATTCAGCTAAAGAAGCAGTATAGTTGAAGAAGAAATTCACTGAACATATTTAGATCATACATAAATTTGTTAATAAGGAGTAAACAAAGAAATTCGAGACAGTTCGCACATCTAATCTTCCTCTTTACGGCAAAAAGAGGTAAAGTCTTGCAAGAACCCTCTGAAAGGCGTTGCAAAACAGTTATTCTTCTGTTTCAGCTCACAGTAATCTCCCTTACCAGCCGATCCCAAAATAGTACCAGTAATACCATTCCACATAGCAGACCCAGAAGACGCCCCAGATGATCCAAAATAAGGGGATAAAATTCAACCATTTGATAACCTTGTATTTGCCAAGCGCATAGCAGATCCATGAAACTACGGCAAACAGGATAAATGTCAGGATAAACGCAGGATAGGCATAGTAGGCGCAATACTTTGGAATCATGATGTCGCTGCTGTCAAAATAAAACGCGGTCAGCATGGATGGATAATATCCGATCCCTGCCAGTAATGCATACACCACTTGCATGATTACCATGTCTTCTAAGACCTCTTCTTTTTGCATTTTCCCACCACCAGTTCTCTTTTTACCAAGATATTCATCATCGGAATAGGATAGAAGTCCCGTCTTACCGCTTGGGTTTTCTTGTAAGTCTGGCAAATAACCATGCTGAAGGAACCAGCAAAAAAACAAGGCAGAAGGTCAGACTTGTCCCGGATGCTTAATTAATATTTGTTTTTGGGATTTCAAAGCGAGTGCAATCCTTTTATATGAAGGTCCTTTTTTTATTCCAAAAGAAAATTTGTGAAGCATTGTACTTAAACTATCGGGTGCAAGAGTTTAAGACCTGGGCTGTCATTATGGCAGCCTTTTCTTAGTGTGCCAGGC
>NZ_JBITPF010000087.1:0-42104 GCF_050468025.1 Neobacillus sp. NRS-1170
GGAGACCCCGCAGGCGCCAAAGCGCCGAGGAGGCTCCCCGGAAGTGCCTGGAGCGCAAATCAACAACTTAGTTTTACAGAAGGGGTTTAATTTATGATTATCAATATTCTTGCAGGAGGTCCTGAAGACCTTCTACCTGATATGAACGAGTATGACGGGAAAACCACTATATGGGTCGGAGTCGATCGTGGTGTTTTTCACTTATTAAAGAGGAATATAAGCCCAGTCATTGCTTTTGGAGATTTTGACTCTGTATCTCCAGAGGAATTAAGGTTTATTGAAAGCAGGGTGGAAGAATTAAAACGCTTTAAACCTGAAAAGGATGAAACGGATATGGAACTTGCGCTGAATTGGGCATTAGAACAGGATCCAGCGATAATCCGTATTTTTGGTGCTACGGGCGGACGACTTGATCATTTATTTGCAAATGTCCAGCTTTTGTTAAATCCCCTTAGAGAAAAAAAAGCAGCAGATATCTGTTTAATTGATCGAAATAACCAGGTTTTCCTAAAAGAACCAGGGACTTATACAATAAAAAAAAGGAAAGCTGAAAAATATATTTCTTTTGTTCCTCTAACGCTTGAAGTCAGCGGTATCACACTCGAGGGCTTCAAATTCCCTTTGAAAAATCAGCATATTTCTCTCGGCTCTACACTATGTATTAGTAATGAACTTATTAGTGATTATGGTACTTTTTCATTTTCCGAAGGCATATTAATAGTGATAAGAAGCCATGATTAATAGGTCTTACAATTTGGTACTGTTTTCGTCCGTTTGAATAGTATGTAAGGGCGTACGAAAAAAGTTGAGATGAATAAGAAGCGGGAGATTGGTGAGGAGGGACAGTATGAAATTTTATACGATTAAACTGCCGAGATTTTTAGGCGGACTTGTCCGGGCGATGATTGGTGCATTTAAGAAAAACGAATAGAAAATGGTATGTTATGGCACCCGGTAAATTTGGGTGCTTTTTATTTTGTCCTGGGGAAATACTTAAAAAGAAAGAGCATCCGTTTAATGGATGCTCTGGCCTTTATAACTCTTATTAAACGCGTTCAACTTTACCTGATCTTAACGCTCTTGCAGAAACCCAAACACGCTTTGGCTTCCCATCAACAAGAATACGTACTTTTTGTAGGTTAGCACCCCATGTACGCTTATTAGCGTTCATAGCGTGAGAACGTGCGTTACCAGTTGTTGTTTTCTTTCCAGTTACTACACATTTACGTGGCATTATGATTTCCCTCCTTAACTACCAAAAGCTTTATACAGCAATATACTGATTTTCATCTGCTTGAGATACCTTAATAATTTAACATACAACGTTGGTGAATGCAATACTTGTATATAAACCTTTCAAGAAAAAAACCTTGACATGCAAGTATGACTTTCCATATTGGGCCGTCTATAGTAAAATGACTGTAGTCAAGGAGCAATTTTCCAAAGGGGGAACGATTCATGTCCATTGAATTAAAAACAAAGTACGGACAAATTGATATTTCAAATGAAGTAATCGCTACCATTGCCGGAGGAGCGGCAATCGAATGCTATGGAATCGTAGGTATGGCCTCTAAAAATCAAATTAAAGATGGAATTACAGAAATCTTACGTAAAGAAAACTTTACCCGCGGCGTTATTGTTCGCCAGGAAAATGAGGCATTACATATTGATATGTACATTATTGTCAGCTATGGAACGAAAATTTCCGAAATTGCCCACAACGTGCAATCAAAGGTTAAATACACCCTCGATAAGACAGTTGGACTTGCCGTTGACTCGGTCAATATTTACGTTCAAGGAGTTCGTGTGACGAATTCGTAGTGAGGAGGAAGTTTTGTGTCAATAACAGCATTAGATGGAAAACGTTTTGCCGAAATGGTGATTCAGGGTGCCAACCATTTGTCTGCAAATGCCAAAATGGTCGATGCCTTAAACGTTTTTCCAGTGCCCGACGGTGATACCGGAACGAACATGAATTTATCAATGACCTCCGGGGCAAAAGAAGTAAAAAACAATGTTCAAGAACATATAGGTAAGGTTGGCGCTGCTCTTTCCAAAGGCTTGCTAATGGGAGCACGCGGAAATTCAGGTGTTATTCTCTCCCAGCTATTCCGTGGTTTTTCAAAAGCCGTAGAAAGTAAAGCTTCCATCTCCGGGAAAGATTTTGCAACTGCACTTGAGGCAGGTGTAGAAACTGCCTATAAAGCAGTTATGAAGCCGGTAGAAGGGACCATCTTAACGGTTGCTAAGGATTCAGCCAAAAAGGGAGTTCAGGCTTCACAAACATCGAATGATATTATCGTGATTATGGAAGAGGTTTTAAAAGAAGCAAAAGCTTCTCTAAAACGTACTCCAGATTTACTTCCTGTCTTAAAGGAAGTCGGTGTGGTTGACAGCGGCGGACAAGGTCTTGTATTCGTTTATGAAGGATTTCTAGCTGAATTAAAGGGTGAAAAACTCCCAGATTCACCAAGTGCCATGCCAACCATGGATGAAATGGTCAGTGCAGAGCACCATAAAAGCGTTCAAAGCCATATCAATACAGTGGATATTGAATTTGGGTATTGTACGGAATTTATGGTTAGGTTTGAAACTGCTAAGACAGCTAAATATCCATTTAATGAAGGCGAATTCCGTAATGATTTAAGCAAGTATGGAGATTCATTATTAGTTATTGCTGACGAAGATGTTGTCAAAGTGCATATTCACTCTGAACAGCCTGGTGAGGTTTTAACATATGGACAGCGGTACGGCAATTTAATCAATATGAAGATTGAAAACATGCGCCAGCAGCATTCCAATATTGTTGGCGAAACACATACTCCTTTAGTGGCAGATCGTGTGCAAGAACAGAAAGAATATGGAATTGTAACGGTTTCTATGGGATCTGGAATTGCCGATTTGTTTAAAAGCATTGGAGCGCATGCTGTGATTGAAGGCGGACAGACTATGAATCCAAGTACGGAGGATATTGTTAAGGCTGTCAAACAAGTAAATGCCAAAAAGGTATTTATTTTACCGAATAACAAGAATATTATTATGGCGGCCGAGCAAGCTCGTGATGTATCCGAAGAAGAGATTTACGTGATACCTTCTAAAACGGTACCGCAAGGACTTTCTGCTCTTCTAGCGTTCAATCCTTCTGCTGATGCAGGGGCAAATGAAGCAACTATGAAGGAAGCGCTTCAGCATGTCAGGACAGGTCAAATTACCTATGCTGTACGCGATACCCAAATTGATGGCTTAGAAATTGAGAAAGATGATTTCATGGGTATTACCGAAGGGAAAATTGTTGTAAAAAACAAGGACAAAGGAAAAGCGGCTGAAAATCTGCTTTCTAAGATGTTAGATGAAGACTCCGAAATCTTAACTGTTATTTATGGTGAAGACGTCTCGGAAGATGAAGTAAATACCTTAACACAATTTGTAGAAGAAAATTATGGTGATATTGAAATAGAAATCCATAATGGCCAACAACCATTATATTCTTTTATCTTTTCAATTGAATAATGAACAGATAAAATAGAAGAAGGGGTTACCCCTTCTTTTTTTGTGCATATGAAACAAGAAAATATGTTTTGAATATAATTTATTAGAGAAAATTACGCTAAGGGAGAGAATTCTTATGAAATATAGAAGCGTATTCGATATTATTGGGCCAGTCATGATTGGTCCTTCTAGTTCCCATACTGCCGGAGCAGCGAGAATCGGCAGGGTAGCCAGAAGCCTTTTTGGCAGAGAGCCAAAATGGGCCAATATATCTTTATATGGCTCGTTTGCGAAAACGTATAAAGGCCATGGTACAGATGTTGCCATCGTTGGAGGTTTATTGGATTTTGAAACGGATGATGTAAGGATTATCAATGCCATTGATATAGCCGAAGAAAAAGGCATTAAACTCCGGTTTATTGAAGAAGATGCGGTTACCGATCACCCAAACACCGCGAGAATCATTATCGGCGATCATAATGGCGAGCTTGAATTAGTGGGTATTTCTATTGGCGGCGGCAAAATTGAAGTGACAGAACTAAACGGTTTTGAACTTAAACTTTCCGGAAATCATCCAGCCATTTTAGTTGTTCATAATGATCGCTTTGGCGCAATTGCAAGCGTAGCCAACATTTTGGCAAAATACGAAATCAATATTGGCCACATGGAAGTTTCCCGTAAAGAACAAGGAAAACTTGCGCTTATGACTATCGAAGTTGACCAAAATATTAATGATAATATTCTTATCGAACTTGAGGGCCTTCCTAATATATTAAAAGTTACTAAAATTGTCGACTAGAGGGGGAAAAGATGTGTTTCGCAATGTCGCTGAATTAGTAGAAATGGCTAACATTCAAAATAAAAAAATCTCAGAAATCATGATCGAGCAGGAAGTTACCGTTACTGGCCGGTCAAGAGAAGAAGTGCTTGCCCTGATGGATAGAAATCTTACCGTCATGGAAGAGGCTGTAGAAAGAGGGTTAAAAGGAGTAACCTCTCATTCTGGGTTAACGGGCGGAGATGCTGTACTACTGCAGAAATATATTGAAAAAGGCAACTTTTTAACGGGGGAAACAATACTTGATGCCGTTAGTAAAGCGGTTGCAACGAATGAAGTTAATGCCGCGATGGGAACCATTTGTGCCACGCCTACAGCTGGCTCAGCAGGGGTGGTTCCAGGCACATTGTTCGCTGTCAAGAAAAAGCTGAATCCAACAAGAGAGCAAATGATTTCATTTCTGTTTACATCCGGTGCCTTCGGCTTCGTGGTCGCCAATAATGCATCGATATCCGGTGCTGCTGGAGGCTGTCAAGCGGAAGTTGGTTCAGCGGCAGGGATGGCAGCAGCAGCAATTGTTGAAATGGCCGGCGGGACTCCACAGCAATGTGCAGAGGCAATGGCCATTACGTTAAAAAACATGCTGGGCTTAGTATGTGACCCGGTAGCCGGTCTTGTTGAGGTTCCATGTGTGAAGCGAAATGCGATGGGGGCAGCCAATGCTATGGTTGCAGCAGATATGGCGCTGGCAGGAATTACAAGTCGTATCCCGTGTGATGAAGTAATTGACGCCATGTTCAAAATTGGCCAATCGATGCCATCGGCACTAAGAGAAACAGCTCAGGGAGGGTTGGCGGCTACACCTACAGGTCGAGCTCTAGAAGCAAAAATCTTTGGTATTCCGCTAGTTAACAATGAATCCAAATCTTAACCAATCAATTACAGTCTTAAAGGGAATTGGTGAAGAAACGGCTGAAATTTTTTCGGAAATGAAAATCTTTTCTATTAATGACTTATTGGAATATTTTCCATATCGTTATGAAGATTATTCGCTAAAAGAACTGACAGAAGTACATCATGATGAGAAAGTCACAGTGGAAGGGAAGGTTCATAGCGAGCCTTCTCTTAACTATTATGGCAGGAAAAAGTCAAAGCTGACGATTCGGCTCTTCGTGGGTTCCTATCTCATTAAGGTAGTTTTTTTTAACCAGCCCTATTTAAAAAATAAAATTGTCATGAATGAAACGATTACGGTAACGGGAAAATGGGATGCTCACAGGCAAACCATTACAGCAAATGAAATGCAGGCGGGGCCAAATGCCAAACACAATGATTTTGAACCTGTTTATTCATTAAGAGGAAAATTAACAACTAAAGGGATTCGAAAATTTATTAGCCTAGCATTTCAACAATACGGAGGCATGGTGGAGGAAACACTGCCAGTTTCTTTTATCCAAAAATATCGGCTTTTAACGAGAAGGGATGCGATAAAAGCTATGCATTTTCCTTCTAATCCGGAAGAAGTCAAACAAGCCAGGCGCCGTTTTGTTTATGAGGAATTTCTCTTGTTTCAATTAAAAATGCAAGCGTTAAGAAAGTTTGAACGAGAGCATTCACCAGGTATTGTTCAAGACTATAATTTAAAAAAATTGAAGGAATTTATCAATCAGCTCCCTTTTCCGCTGACGAATGCCCAAAAACGAGTGGTAAATGATATCATCAAGGACCTTAAATCTCCTTATCGGATGAACCGTTTACTGCAAGGAGATGTTGGCTCAGGGAAAACGGTCGTTGCAGCCATAGGTCTTTATGCAAGTGTGACAGCGGGTTTCCAAGGGGCGTTAATGGTTCCAACTGAAATCTTGGCGGAGCAGCATGCCGAATCTTTAAAAACTCTGCTTGAGCCCTTTGAAGTTAGGTGCGAGCTTTTGACAAGCTCGGTAAAAGGTAAGCGAAGAAAAGAGATTCTTCAGGAATTAGCGGAAGGAAAAATCGATATTTTAATTGGTACACATGCCTTAATTCAGGACGAAGTAACCTTTCAAAGATTGGGCTTTGTGATAACCGATGAGCAGCATCGTTTCGGTGTTGAGCAGCGCCGTATATTAAGGGAAAAAGGCGAGAATCCCGACGTCTTATTTATGACAGCTACGCCAATTCCCCGAACATTGGCGATCACGGTATTTGGAGAAATGGATGTCAGCATAATCGACGAGATGCCAGCGGGCAGAAAAACAATTGAAACATACTGGGCAAAACCTGAGATGCTGGAACGAGTTCTTGGGTTTGTAGAAAAAGAATTAGTTAGTGGGCACCAGGCTTATGTGATTTGCCCGCTAATTGAAGAGTCGGAAAAGCTTGATGTACAAAATGCGATTGATGTGCATACCACTTTAAGCCACTATTTTCAAAATCGTTATAAAGTGGGTCTTATGCATGGTCGATTGGGTTCGGATGAAAAGGATTCAGTCATGAAAGCGTTCAGTGCCAATGAAGTCCAAATCCTAGTATCGACAACGGTTGTGGAAGTGGGAGTTAATGTACCGAATGCAACCATGATGGTTATTTATGATGCGGAAAGATTTGGCCTTTCACAGCTTCACCAGTTGCGCGGCCGTGTCGGCAGGGGAAGCGATCAATCCTATTGTATCCTGCTTGCAAGTCCTAAATCTGAAGTAGGCCAAGAGAGAATGCGGATCATGACAGAGACGAACGATGGATTTGTTCTAAGTGAGAAGGATTTAGAACTTAGAGGACCAGGAGATTTTTTTGGGAGAAAACAAAGCGGAGTGCCGGAATTCAAGGTGGCAGATATGGTTCATGATTACCGCGCACTTGAAACAGCAAGAAATGATGCGGCGATGCTGATTCAGTCGAAAAACTTTTGGACTTCTGATGATTACGCATACTTACGAAAACATCTTGAATTGTCAGGAGTTTTAGAAGGAGAAAAGTTAGATTAATAAATATTTTCATTTGAAAAATGCAATGTTAATGACAAAAGGCAGATAGCAAGGAAGAAAACTTATCCTTGCAATCTGCTTTTTTAAATTTTATACTACTCTTAGTACCTAGTCATAAGATTTCGGACGGTGTGGAAAATCATGCGAAGAACCAAAAAAGAGCGCCAACAATTGTTAATCTCAACCATTAATGATAATCCTTTTATTACAGACGAGGAACTGGCTGAAAAATTTCAGGTAAGTGTGCAAACAATTCGTCTGGACAGGTTGGAATTATCCATTCCGGAACTTCGTGAACGGATTAAGACAGTAGCTGAGAAAAGATTTGACGATGAAGTCCGCTCCTTGCCTATCGAAGAAGTCATTGGTGAAATTATCGATATTGAATTAGACCAAAGCGCGATTTCCATTTTTGATGTGAAAGAAGAACATGTTTTTCAGCGGAATAAAATTGCTCGAGGACATCATGTTTTTGCTCAGGCAAATTCATTAGCAGTAGCTGTAATAAATGATGAACTAGCCCTGACTGCAAAAGCTAACATTCAATTTAAGCGTTCGGTAAAATTGAATGAACGGGTGATTGCTAAAGCAAGAGTTACGAAAATCGATGAGGATGCTCTCAGAACATTTGTCGAGGTAACAAGTTTTGTGAATAATGAACTGGTATTTACCGGAGACTTTGAAATGTACCGTTCGAATAATCTTTAAAGGATTGAGACAAATGAAACTTTCAATTGATGCTATGGGCGGCGATCACGCTCCAAAAGAAATCGTTTTAGGGGCGATGAAAGCTGTCAGCACATACTCTGATATACATATAACCCTTGTTGGGGACGAAAATAAAATTAAAGAATCTTTAACACCCCATGACAGAATTTCCATTCTACATACAACCGAAGTTATTCTCGGAACTGATGAACCCGTTAGGGCGGTTCGACGCAAAAAAAATGCCTCCATGGTCCTTGCTGCCCAGCTAGTGACTGATGGTGAGGCTGACGCCTGTATCTCAGCAGGAAATACCGGTGCACTTATGGCTGCAGGTTTGTTCGTAGTTGGCAGAATTGAAGGAATTGATCGGCCAGCCTTAGCTCCAACGCTTCCAACTATCGGCGGCGAAGGATTCCTCCTGCTTGATGTTGGTGCAAATGCCGATGCTAAACCGGAACATTTATTGCACAATGCCATCATGGGTTCGATTTATAGTGAAAAGGTAAGGGGCATTTCAAACCCTAGGGTAGGGCTTTTGAATATTGGAACGGAAGAAAAAAAGGGGAATGAATTGACAAGGAATTCATTTGACCTTTTAAAAAATACAAATTTAAATTTTGTCGGCAATGTGGAGGCAAGAGATTTGCTTGATGGTGTTGCCGATGTCGTGGTGACCGACGGTTTTACTGGGAATATGGTGTTAAAAACCATTGAAGGTACAGCCCTATCGATGTTTAAAATGTTAAAAACAGCCTTAATGAGCAGTTTTACTAGTAAATTAGCTGCTGCTGTTTTAAAGCCAAACTTAATGACATTGAAAAATAAACTGGACTATTCGGAGTATGGGGGAGCGGCCCTATTTGGTTTAAAAGCTCCAGTTATTAAAGCACATGGTTCATCTAATGCCCAGTCCATATTCAGCGCCATTCGGCAAACAAGGGAAATGGTTGAAAAAGATGTCATCGCACAAATTCAAAAGATAGTAGAAGAAGCGAATACTTCCAAAATTGAACTCTAGTAAGGAGTGTTAAGATGAGTAAAATTGCATTTGTTTTTCCGGGACAGGGGTCACAAGTCGTTGGAATGGGACAAAAGCTTGCAAATGAGCACCCAGAAGTGATGGATTATTTTAAAAAAGCAGATGAAAGATTACAAAGCAGCCTAAGCAGCCTTATTTTTGAAGGCCCACAAGAGGAGCTGACGAAAACAACAAATGCTCAGCCTGCTTTACTAACAACGAGTATTGCACTGTTAAATTTCTTTCAAAAATCAGGAATTCAGGCAGATTTTGTTGCAGGTCACAGCTTAGGAGAATATACTGCCCTTGTTGCTGCGGGCGCCTTAACTTTTGAGGAAGGTGTTTATGCTGTCCGTAAACGAGGAGAGTATATGGAAAAGGCAGTTCCAAATGGTGAAGGAACAATGGCTGCTGTACTGGGGTTAGACCGAGATAAACTTGCTGAAGTGACAAAAGCAGTGGATGAATCAGGTTTTCCTGTTTCCCTTGCAAATCTTAACTGCCCAGGGCAAATCGTCATTTCCGGCTCGTCAAAAGGCGTAGAGCTTGCAGGTGAAAAAGCGAAAGAAGCTGGAGCAAAACGGGTCATTCCTCTAGAAGTAAGCGGTCCTTTCCATTCTTCGCTCATGAAGTCTGCTTCAAGCGAATTACGAGCTGTCTTGGATAGTCTTAATATGAAAAATGCGTTGATTCCAGTTGTGGCCAATGTTTCAGCAAACGTAATGAGCGACTCTGCTGAAATAAAGGAAAAATTAATTGAGCAGCTTTATTCTCCAGTATTATGGGAGGATTCAGTTGAAAAAATGATTGAGTTAGGTGTGGATACCTTTATAGAAATTGGACCAGGTAAAGTGCTGTCTGGCTTAATCAAAAAGATTAATCGCAGCGTTAAAACCTATTCTGTTTCTGATGAGGAAACCTGTCAGTCCGTTGTCGAAGCATTAAAGGAGGAAAAGCTATGAATTTAACAGGTAAAGCAGCCCTTGTAACTGGTGCATCAAGAGGAATTGGCAGGGAAATTGCGCTTGAACTAGCAAGGCAGGGAGCCAATGTCGCTGTTAATTTTGCTGGCAGTGAAGCAAAAGCAAATGAAGTAGTCGATGAGATTAAAGCACTAGGCAGAGATGCTTTTGCGATTAAATGCGATGTTTCTAATACAGAAGAAGTCGCTGAAATGGTGAAAGCAACAATTGATCAATTTGGCAAGCTTGATATTCTTGTTAATAATGCTGGAATTACAAAAGATAATTTATTAATGAGAATGAAAGAAGAAGAATGGGATGATGTCATTAATATCAACCTTAAAGGCGTCTTCTTAGTAACGAAAGCCGTAACTAGACAAATGATGAAACAAAGAGTGGGCCGGATTATCAATATTGCTTCCATTGTTGGTGTAAGCGGAAATCCAGGTCAGGCAAATTATGTAGCTGCCAAAGCTGGTGTAATCGGCTTAACAAAAACAACTGCAAAAGAGCTTGCGACACGAAATATTACGGTTAATGCTATTGCCCCAGGCTTTATTACCACCGATATGACAGACAAATTAACAGAAGAAGTAAAATCAGAAATGTTAAAACAGATTCCGTTAGCAAGATTAGGTGAGCCGAAAGATATCGCAAAAATCACGGCATTCCTTGCTTCTGATGATTCATCCTATATCACAGGACAGACATTCCACGTTGATGGCGGAATGGTAATGTAAACAGAAAAGCGGAAGCGCCTTGTCAAGGGGCGACAAGCATAAGACGAGCCGGCGGAAAGGTTGCTTTTTAACCTTTTCGACGGATTGGCTTATGACCTCGAGCCCCTAGGCGCTGGAGCTGGACATTTCTCAAAGTAAATGTGCATTTTTATTATTTCTTCATTTATTATTTGAAAGAAATACTCTATAATAGCTTGAGGGGAGGTGAGCAAGCATGGCAGAGGTATTAGAACGTGTAACAAAAATCATCGTTGACCGTTTAGGTGTTGATGAGTCTCAAGTTACCCTTGAAGCTTCATTTAAAGATGATCTTGGCGCTGATTCCCTTGACGTAGTTGAACTAGTAATGGAATTAGAGGATGAGTTCGATATGGAAATTTCTGACGATGATGCTGAAAAAATCAGCACTGTTGGTGATGCTGTTAATTACATAAATAGCACGAAGTAATCGTTGGAATTATTCACAAAGCTCCGTTTTCAAACGGGGCTTTATTCTGTAGAATAGAACTTGGCAGTTCCATCAGTGCTGCCAAGTTTCTTTGCGTTTTTATTGAAATTTTTTTAAACTCATTATTATAGTCATGTGTAAATTAGATGCAAGGTGGAGAACTTATGCGCAGAAATGGGAAAGAAAAAGAAATGAACAATCGCGCAAAAGAAAGTCAATTTAAAGAGTTTCAAGAGATAATTGAAATTCAATTTGAAAATGAAAAATTATTAAAGCAAGCTTTTACTCATTCATCCTATGTGAATGAGCATCGCAGAAAGCCCTTTGAAGATAATGAAAGGCTCGAATTTTTGGGAGATGCTGTTCTTGAACTGACAATATCACAATTCCTTTTTAAGAAATATTCCATGATGACAGAAGGAGAATTAACCAAACTAAGAGCGGCAATTGTTTGTGAGCCGTCACTCGTATCATTTGCGAATGAATTAGGATTTGGAAAATTAATTTTGCTTGGCAAGGGGGAAGAAATGACGGGTGGAAGAGAACGCCCGGCACTTCTCGCTGATGTTTTTGAAGCGTTCATTGGCGCACTTTATTTAGACCAAGGAATTGAAAAAGTCATTGATTTTCTAGAAAAAGTTGTTTTCCCAAAAATAAATGCTGGTGCTTTTTCTCATGTGATGGATTTTAAAAGTCAATTACAGGAACTCATTCAGAGAGATGCCTCAGGTGTAATTGAATATCGTGTTCTTCAAGAAAAAGGACCTGCACACAATAAAGAGTTTGTGTCAAAGGTTTCCTTAAATGGTGAAGAATTAGGGGTAGGGACGGGAAGGTCCAAGAAAGAGGCGGAACAACATGCCGCTCAAATGGCACTTGAAGTACTGAAAACGAAAACCACCTAGAAATGACGAAATGTTTTAGAGGAGTAATCCCGGGCATTTTAGGGAGGAAAAAGGAATGTTTTTAAAACGGTTGGACATTATTGGCTTTAAATCTTTTGCTGACCGCATTAGTGTGGATTTTGTCCCTGGGGTTACGGCCGTAGTAGGTCCTAATGGCAGCGGAAAAAGCAATATTACAGATGCAATCCGCTGGGTATTAGGGGAACAATCAGCAAAATCACTTCGTGGAAGTAAAATGGAAGATATTATATTTGCTGGAAGTGATACTAGAAAGGCTGTTAATTTTGCTGAAGTGACGCTGACCTTGGACAACCAAGATCAGGGATTAGCAGTTGATTATAATGAAGTAAGTGTTACAAGACGAGTCTCCCGTTCAGGAGATAGTGATTTTTACATTAATAAACAAGCGTGCCGTTTGAAAGATATAATTGATTTGTTTATGGATTCCGGGTTAGGACGGGAAGCCTTTTCCATTATAAGCCAAGGGAAAGTAGAAGAAATCTTAAATAGTAAAGCAGAGGACCGCCGAACCATTTTTGAAGAAGCAGCAGGTGTTTTAAAATACAAAAACCGAAAGAAAAAAGCCGAGGTTAAGCTTGCCGAAACACAAGACAATATTAACCGAGTTAATGATATTTTACATGAGCTCGAAAGCCAAGTAGAGCCATTAAAAATTCAAGCGTCGATGGCAAAGGATTTTTTAGAGAAAAAAGAGGAGCTTGAAAAGTTTGAAGTAGCTCTAACCGTTTATGAAATTGAAGACATGCATCAAAAATGGGGGAATCTTTCCAAACAGCTAGAAGAGCACCAACATGAGGAATTGAAGCTTTCTTCTGAATTGCAGATCAAAGAAGCAAAAATCGTTGAGACTAGAGACCAGATTACTGCCTTAGATGAATCGATTTCAGACTTGCAGAATGTCCTGCTTCATGCGAGTGAGGAGCTTGAAAAGCTCGAGGGACGAAAAGAAGTCCTAAAAGAGCGGAAAAAGAATGCTGCGCAAAATAAAGAGCAGTTAGAAATGAACATTCGTGAATTAACGGACCGAATCAGCCAGCTTCAAAAAAATAGGGACTCTATGGACGAATCGGTTAGGCTGCTTGGTGAACAGGTAAAAACCTTACAATCTCAGCTAAAAGAGAAACAAGAAAAGCTGCAATTATTTGCTGAAAATATTGATGAAAAAATCGAAAGCTTAAAAAGTGAATATATTGAGCTGCTAAATGACCAAGCTGGTGCAAAAAACGAATTAAAATACATTGACCAGCAGCTTGAGCAGCAAGATCGAAAAAATTTACGTCTTGATGCGGAAAATGAAAAGTATCTTCAAGAAAGAGAAATTGCCCAAAACAAAAAAAGGGAAATTCAAGCTTCATTAGATGAACTTCAAAAGAAGCTCGCTGAACAAGTTGTTTCCTTTCGTGAGCAGCAACGTAAGCAGGAGACGGTAAAAAACAATTATCAAAAACAGGAGAAAACCTTGTATCAAGCCTATCAGCTCCTGCAGCAGGCAAAGTCAAAAAAAGATATGCTTGAAGAAATGGAAGAGGATTTTTCCGGCTTTTTTCAAGGAGTAAAGGAAGTTCTCAAGGCCCGCGGAAAAAAACTCCATGGTATTGAAGGAGCCGTTGCCGAATTAATCTCTGTTCCAAAAGAATATGAAATTGCGATGGAAACCGCACTTGGTGGTGCCTTGCAGCATATCGTAGTTGATACTGAACAAAATGCCCGTGCTGCTATTCAATACTTAAAGCAGCATTCCTTTGGACGGGCAACCTTTTTACCACAAAGTGTTGTAAAGGGACGTCCCTTATCATCTGGTCAAATGGCTTCGATTCAAAATCATCCTTCTTTGGTGGGAACAGCCGTCAGCCTGGTTCAGTTTGACCAAAAGTATGCCGAGATTTTTCAAAATCTTTTAGGTAACGTGGTCATCACAAGGGATCTAAAGGGTGCCAATGAATTGGCGAAAATTCTCCAATATCGAGTTCGATTAGTTACCCTCGATGGGGATATCGTCAATCCCGGCGGTTCGATGACAGGTGGAGCCGTTAAACAAAAAACATCCTCGCTGTTAACAAGAAAAGGTGAGCTTGATGAATTAAAGGGTAAGCTTGTTATTATGGAAGAGAAAACAACGGATTTGGAGAAGCTGGTTAAATCATTAAAAGAAGAAGTCCAAACGGCGGAGTCAGATCTTGAGGCAATGCGTAAAAATGGTGAAGAACTTAGACTATCGGAACAGTCTGTAAAGGGTGACTTACGAGAAGCCGAGTTTGAAGAAAAGAATATCAATGACCGATTAGCCATTTACGATCTTGAAAAGGGGCAGTTTTCTACAGAACAATCCACATTGCTAACTAGAAAAACAGAGTTACAAACAGCAATGGAAAATTATAAGGTGTCAATTGTTGAACTTGACGGTAAAATCATAAGACTGACTGAGCAAAAGACCAATGATCTTACATCTAAGGAAGCCTTGATAACTGAAATAAATGAGTTAAAGGTTGAGTTTGCGGCTAAAAACGAGCAGTTCTTAAACACTAAGGAACGATTCGCTATTCTTGATGAAGATTTAGCGAAAAGCAGACAAAAGCATACGGTCTTCACTGAGGACCTCAACCTGTTAACATCAGAAATGACAAATAGCTCTTCGGGTGAAGAACAATTAGAGACTGCTGCAAAAAGAAAACAAGAGGACAAGGCCGCAACACTAAACCTAATTAGCACAAGAAGACAGGAAAGGGTCCAGCTTCAGGTTTCACTGGAAGATTTGGAGCTTGAAGCAAAGGAATTAAAGAGAATTCATAAAGGATTAATAACTGTACTAAAGGATGAAGAGGTAAAAATTAACCGATTGGACGTGGAGCTTGAAAACAGACTAGCCCATCTAAGAGAAGAATACCTATTATCCTTTGAAGGCGCTAAAGAACAATATCCCCTAACTGTTCCCGTTGAAGAAGCTCGCAAAAAGGTCAAGCTGATTAAACTGGCCATCGAAGAGCTTGGTAATATCAACATTGGAGCCATTGAAGAATACGAGCGTGTTTCCGAACGGTATGAATTTTTAAATGAACAAAAGACAGATCTTCAAGAAGCCAAGGATACACTTTTCCAAGTGATTGAAGAGATGGATACGGAAATGAAAAAACGCTTTGAGCAAACCTTCCAAGGAATTCGTGAACATTTCGAGCCCGTTTTCAGGGCACTATTCGGAGGAGGAAGAGCGGATCTTGTTTTAACGGCGCCGGAAGATTTATTAAATACGGGAGTGGAAATCGTTGCTCAGCCTCCAGGTAAAAAACTTCAGAATCTAGGGCTGCTATCGGGGGGAGAACGAGCATTAACGGCCATTGCCTTGCTTTTTTCGATTTTGAAAGTACGTCCTGTTCCTTTCTGTATTCTTGATGAAGTGGAAGCGGCACTTGATGAAGCAAACGTCCACCGTTTTAGTCAGTATTTAAAGAGATATAGCTCAGAGACTCAATTCATTGTTATTACACACCGTAAAGGGACAATGGAGGAAGCAGACGTCTTATACGGAGTCACCATGCAGGAATCGGGTGTATCAAAACTTGTATCTGTCCGTTTAGACGATACAAAAGAGCTTGTTAAATCTTAATTTAAGACTGTGTAAATGTCAGTAGTTTATTTTTGAAACCTTGTTGATTGGAGCGGAAGGCGCGAGACTCCTGCGGGAGGACGGGACAGGTGAGACCCCGCAGGCGCTTTAGCGCCGAGGAGGCTCACCGAACCGCCCGCGGAAAGCGAAGCGCCTGGAGCGGAAATCAACAAACACGTTTAACAAAGCTAAAATCAAAGGGAAGTGAAAGAATGAGCTTTTTTAAAAAATTAAAAGAAAAGATTACAAAATCAACTGATTCAGTGACAGAGAAGTTTAAGGAAGGTCTTACGAAAACTAGGGACAGTTTTTCCGGAAAAGTAAACGATCTTGTTGCACGGTACCGAAAAGTCGATGAAGACTTCTTTGAAGAATTAGAAGAAATACTAATTCAGGCCGATGTTGGTTTTGACACCGTTATGCAGTTAATTGATGAGCTGAAGATGGAAGTGAAACGCCGGAACATCCAAGACCCGCAAGAGGTTCAAAGTGTTATTTCTGAAAAGCTTGTCGATATTTATAATGCCGGAGAAGGACAATCTTCAAAATTAAACATCCAGGAGGATGGGTTAACCGTTATCCTCTTTGTCGGTGTTAATGGTGTCGGAAAAACAACAACAATAGGAAAACTAGGACATAAGTTTAAGAGTGAAGGTAAGAAGGTTTTGATGGCGGCAGGCGATACCTTCCGTGCTGGTGCCATTGAACAGCTTGAAGTGTGGGGGGACAGAGTCGGGGTCGAGGTCATTAAGCAGGCCGAGGGATCTGATCCTGCTGCCGTAATGTATGATGCGATTCAAGCAGCAAAATCCCGCAAAGCTGATATTTTATTGTGTGATACAGCAGGTCGTTTGCAAAATAAAGTGAACCTGATGAAAGAGCTGGAAAAGGTAAAGCGTGTCATTGAAAGAGAAATTCCCGGAGCACCTCACGAAGTCATCCTTGTCCTGGATGCGACAACAGGACAGAATGCGCTGATTCAGGCTAAGAATTTTAAAGAAGTAACTAACGTGAGTGGGATTGTTCTTTCAAAATTAGATGGGACTGCAAAGGGAGGCATCGTTCTCGCGATTCGCAACGAATTAAAGATTCCTGTTAAATTTGTTGGTTTAGGAGAAAAAATGGATGACCTGCAGGAATTCGATGCCGAGAAGTATGTGTATGGATTATTTGCGGATCAAGTAGAAAAGACCGAAGATTAGATGTAAAGGTATTATCTTGACAGATAATGTCTGACTGTGTAAACTTACTTTTGTAAAGGCATTTCACTTAACAAGGGGGCATTTAAGCATGATGCTTGAAAAGACAACACGAATGAACTATCTTTATGATTTTTACTATTCGTTGTTAACACCGAAGCAGCAAAGCTATATGTCTCTCTATTATTTAGATGATTACTCATTAGGTGAAATTGCTGAAGAGTATGATGTCAGCCGCCAAGCCGTATATGATAATATTAAGCGGACGGAAGCAATGCTTGAGGAATATGAGGAAAAGCTGTTATTATTTCATAAATTTCAAGAGCGTGCGAGGCTATTAAAGCAAGTAAAAGAGTTGCTTAAAGAGGAGACCCCTTCAAAACAGGCAATGCATGAGACAATTGCCGAGCTTGAAAAATTAGATTAGGAGGCGGCATGAATGGCATTTGAAGGATTGGCCGACCGACTGCAGAATACGATTCAAAAAATCCGTGGAAAAGGAAAGGTTAATGAAGCGGATGTAAAAGAAATGATGCGCGAAGTGCGTCTTGCACTACTCGAAGCAGACGTTAACTTTAAAGTTGTCAAAGATTTTGTGAAAAAAGTCAGCGAGCGTGCTGTCGGGCAAGAAGTCCTTAAAAGCTTAACACCCGGACAACAAATTATTAAAATTGTTAACGAGGAATTAACGGAGCTGATGGGTGGCGAGCAAAGCAAGATTGCGGCCTCAAACCGCCCGCCAACTGTCATCATGATGGTCGGTCTCCAGGGTGCTGGTAAAACCACTACCACTGGAAAGCTCTCGCTTTTGCTTCGCAAGAAGTATAATCGTAAACCGTTGCTCGTTGCCGCTGATATTTATCGTCCTGCCGCAATTAAACAGCTTCAAACGCTTGGCAAACAATTGGATATGCCTGTTTTTTCACTTGGCGATCAAGTCAGCCCGGTGGAAATCGCCCGGCAGGCAATTGCCAAAGCAAAGGAAGAACATCATGATTATGTCCTCATCGATACCGCTGGCCGGCTCCATGTCGATGAAGCGTTAATGAATGAGTTAAAGGACATTAAAGAACTAACAAAGCCTGATGAAATATTCCTTGTCGTCGATGCTATGACTGGTCAGGATGCCGTAAATGTTGCCCAAAGCTTTAATGAACAGCTTGGTTTAACGGGCGTTGTTCTGACGAAGCTGGATGGTGACACACGGGGTGGAGCAGCACTTTCCATACGTGCCGTTACCCAGACCCCAATTAAATTTGTTGGTCTTGGCGAGAAAATGGACGCTCTTGAGCCATTCCATCCAGAAAGAATGGCGTCCAGAATTTTAGGCATGGGCGATGTTTTGACGCTGATTGAAAAAGCTCAAGCCAATGTTGACGAGCAAAAGGCAAAAGAATTAGAACAAAAAATGCGGACAGCTTCGTTTACGCTGGAGGATTTTTTGGAACAGCTTGGTCAAGTTCGTAACTTAGGTCCGCTTGATGAGTTGTTAAAAATGATGCCTGGCGCAAACAAAATCAAAGGCTTGAATAATATTCAAATTGATGAAAAGCAAATTGCTCATGTAGAAGCGATTATCAGATCGATGACTAAGGAAGAAAAAAATAATCCTGAAATCCTGAATTCCAAACGGAAAAACCGAATTGCGAAGGGTAGTGGCCGTACTGTCACTGAAGTAAACCGTTTGCTGAAGCAGTTTGAAGACATGAAAAAGATGATGAAACAAATGTCAGGCATGCAAATGAAATCAAAGAAAAAAGGCGGATTTAAATTCCCATTTAAACCGTTTTAAGTTGTTAAGTTTTGGTAATACTACCTGTAAAGAAAAAACACTTTACAAATGATATATTAATTGATAATATACTATCTTGTGTGAAACAATTTCGGAGGTGCTTATTTAAAATGGCAGTTAAAATTCGTTTAAAGCGTATGGGAGCAAAGAAAACTCCTTTCTATCGTATCGTAGTAGCAGATTCTCGTTCACCACGTGATGGACGTTTCATCGAAACAGTTGGAACTTACAATCCAGTTGCAGAGCCAGCTATTGTTGAAATCAACGAAGAATTAGCTCTTAAGTGGTTACAAGACGGTGCAAAACCATCTGATACAGTTCGTAACCTTTTCTCAAACCAAGGCATCATGGAAAAATTCCATAATGCAAAATTAAGCAAGTAATCGTAGGCAACTATGAAAGAATTGATCGAAACGATTGTTAAGCCTCTAGTTGATTTTCCTGAAGACGTCCGCGTTGACGTCTCAGAGGACAACAACCGCGTTACTTATCAGCTCTCTGTTAACAAAACAGATATGGGAAAAGTAATCGGCAAGCAGGGGCGTGTTGCAAAGGCCATTAGAACTGTTGTTTATGCAGCAGGATCATCACAACAAAAGAAAATTTTTCTCGAAATTGGTGAATAGCTTTTTGCATCTAGATGAAAGGGGGGAATCAACATTCCTCCCTTTTTTGCTATAAGAAAAGAAAGGAGCCATCTTTATGCAAATTATCCAAACAGTTGTGGTAAAGCAAATTCTAACGGAAAAAAGCAAAGAAAAATTATTTGAACAATACAATCACCAAAAGCTTCAGCTCCAAAAAGAGTGCAGCCAGCTTCATTTTGAGCTAAAGCGATTGGAGAAAACCAAAACTTTTTCACCTGGAGAATTAAAAAGTCATTTTAAAAAAGAAATCAATAAACGATTAGAAAAAGAAAAGCTCCTAGAGTTTCAAATTGAACAATTACATATGCTACCTTTAGGCAGTGAATTAAAGGAAAAGGAAGTTCAAGCCCTAATTGAAATAAAAGTGGGCGATTCCTGGAATCAACCACTTGGACAACCTGTTGTTATTATTAAAGATGGGATCATTGAGGAAATAAGAGAAGGTGAATAATCGTATGGAAAAATGGTTTAATGTCGGAAAAATTGTTAATACACAAGGCATAAAAGGGGAAGTGCGTGTCATTTCAAAAACGGATTTCCCTGAAAAGCGTTATAAGGCAGGAAATGTATTGTATTTGTTTATGCCAAATTCAAAAACACCGATCGAGTTAACGGTAAAAAGCCATCGAACCCATAAAAACTTTGAATTACTGACATTTGAAGGTTTTCATAATATTAATGAAGTGGAAAAGTTTAAAGAAGGAATTCTCAAGGTGCCTGAATCACAATTGGATACCTTGGAAGATGATGAATTTTATTATCATGAAATTATTGGCTGCCTCGTGGCCACTACAAAAGGGGAAGAACTTGGAAAAGTAACTGAAATATTATCACCAGGTGCCAATGATGTTTGGGTGGTAAAGGGAAAGGGTAAAAAGGAAATCCTAATCCCTTATATCCACGATGTGGTGAAGAAAGTGGATGTAAAAGAAAAGGTCATCTTAATTGAGCCGATGGAAGGGCTGCTTTCATGATGCAGATTGACATCCTTACCCTTTTCCCCGAAATGTTTTCCGGGGTACTTAACCAGTCTATTTTACAAAAAGCGGCAGAGAAAAAGGCCGTCCAATATAATGTTGTCAATTTTCGTGAATTTGCTGATAACAAGCATTCCTCTGTTGATGATTACCCATACGGAGGAGGAGCTGGAATGGTTTTAATGCCACAGCCCATCTTTGATGGGGTAACTGCCCTAAAGGAAAAAGCCAATAGTAAGAATCCTAGGGTAATCCTCCTCTGTCCTCAAGGCCAGCGCTACGATCAGCGAAAAGCCGAGGAATTAGCTCAAGAAGAACATTTGATATTTATTTGCGGTCATTACGAAGGGTATGACGAACGAATCCGGCAGCATGTGGTTACGGATGAAATCTCGATTGGAGATTATGTCTTGACCGGTGGTGAGCTCGGAGCCATGGTCGTTGTTGACAGTGTCGTTCGTCTTTTGCCGGAGGTATTAGGAAATCAGGAATCACATATGAAAGATTCCTTCAGCACAGGTCTCTTAGAACATCCGCATTATACTAGACCCGCTGATTTCCGCGGTCATAAGGTGCCTGAAGTATTACTGTCAGGCAATCATAAGTTAATTGATGAATGGCGAAATAAAGAAGCACTAAGAAGAACGCTAGCGAGGCGTCCTGATTTACTAGACAAAATCGAACTTACTTCTGAGCAGGAAAAATGGTTAGAAGAAGTAAAAAAAGAATACAAGTAGTATTGCGATAGTCACCCAATTATGGTATGATACTTCTTGTGACTTGAGCTGAACTCATTCAGAATCCAGTCTTATAACGATGTTCCGCTGCAATGCAATTGTAAGTAGATGTGCATGAGCATCTGTTGGAAGGAGTTGAAAACGATGCATAAATTAATCGAAGAAATCACAAAAGAACAACTTCGTTCTGATCTTCCTGCGTTCCGTCCTGGTGACACTGTACGTGTACACGTTAAAGTTGTTGAGGGTACTCGCGAACGTATTCAGTTATTTGAAGGTGTAGTGATTAAGCGTCGTGGTGGTGGAATTAGCGAAACTTTTACAGTACGTAAAGTTTCTTACGGAGTAGGCGTTGAGCGTACTTTCCCAGTACACACACCAAAAATTGCGAAGCTTGAAGTAATTCGCCGCGGTAAAGTCCGCCGTGCTAAGCTTTACTACCTGCGTAACCTTCGCGGTAAAAAAGCAAGAATTAAAGAGATTCGATAACATGAAAAGAAAAGAGCTTGCTCATGAGCAGCTCTTTTTTTATACAGATTTTAATAAAGTATAATCAAATTATTAAAGTTTGATTAAAAAAATTTTCCCATCGTGTTAAAAAGGTTGAAGTTATGTAAAATAGGCTTTATACGATATTTTGTTACTAAGATTGGTGGGGACATAAATGGTAAAAAAGAAAAATGAACTCTGGGAATGGACAAAAGCGCTCTTAATAGCTGTTATATTAGCTGCATTAATTCGCTACTTTCTATTTGCTCCAATTGTCGTGGATGGTTTATCGATGATGCCGACATTAAAGGATCAGGATCGGATGATCGTGAGTAAGTTCAGCTATGATATTGGAAAACCAAAGAGATTCGATATTATCGTTTTTCATGCACCAGAGCATAAGGATTACATAAAACGTGTTATTGGTCTTCCAGGGGATACCATTGAATATAAAGATGATGTTTTATATGTTAATGGAAAAGCGTATAAAGAACCCTATTTGGATGAATATAAGAAACAAGTAAATGATGGTCCATTAACAAGCTCGTTTAAATTAGAAGAAACAGCGGTGGGACGTAAAACAGTTCCTCCAGGGGAATTATTCGTCATGGGAGATAATCGCCGTTTCAGCAAAGATTCTAGACATATTGGAACGATTCCAATGAGTAAAGTAATTGGCAAGACAAGCATTGTATACTGGCCATTAAACGATGCCCATATAGTATCAGTGAAATAGTACTATTATTTAGCTCCAGCGCCTAGCACCTCTATGGTCTTCAGCCAATCCGGCATGAAGGTTAAAAAGCAACCTTCATGCCGGATTGTCTTATGCTTGTCGGGGCTGATCAAGGCGCTTCCGCTTTTAAAGGAGGTGACTTGCTTTGACGATCCAATGGTTTCCTGGCCATATGGCCAAGGCTCGCAGAGAGGTCACGGAAAAATTAAAGTTAGTTGATATCATTTTTGAGTTGGTAGATGCGAGAATCCCGTTTTCGTCTCGAAATCCAATGATTGATCAAATTATTCAGCATAAGCCACGATTAGTTTTATTAAATAAAGCGGATATGGCCGATAAAGAGGCAACAAAGGAATGGATTGCCTTTTTCGCTGATAAGGGAATTAAAGCACTCGCCATCAATTCTCATGCCGGTGAGGGAATGAGAGACATTGCCCAGGCATCGCAAGAAATCCTGAAAGAAAAATTTGATCGCTTACGGGCAAAAGGAGTTAAGCCAAGAGCGATCCGTGCGATGATAGTTGGTATTCCTAATGCCGGAAAATCAACACTAATTAATCGTCTCGTGAAAAAGAACATCGCAAAAACAGGAAACACCCCAGGTGTGACAAAGTCACAGCAGTGGATTAAGGTTGGAAAAGAAATGGAACTGCTGGATACGCCGGGAATCTTATGGCCCAAGTTTGAGGATCAAGAAGTTGGAATGAAACTGGCGATAACAGGTGCGATTAAAGATGTACTTTTAAACCTGCAGGATCTTACTGTTTATTCGTTACGATTTTTAGAACGTGCTTACCCAGAACGGCTGCAGGAGCGGTATAAACTAACTGAACTTCCAGAAGACGTAGTAGCCCTATTTGACCATATTGGTAAGCTCAGAGGCTGTTTAATGGGCGGCGGCATGGTCGATTATGATAAAGTGGCAGAACTGGTCATCAGGGAAATTCGCTCTGAGAAATTCGGGCCAATTACATTTGAAAGACCAAAGGACTTTCAGCCATCTGAACAAGATGATAAAAATGATTGAGCTCTCCAAACGGGGAGCTTTATTAATGACTTCGGGTGAACATATATGAAAAAGCTATTGATTTCTGAAATAGAAGAAAAATTATCCTCCATTTTAACAGAAACGGACCCCTTATTGTTAGAACTCGAGAAAGATGAACGGAAAGGGGTTCAATCTTGTTTAGCCAAGTGGAAAAAACAGAGAGAACTAGAACGATCCCTGGAAGAAAAGTTTTTTGAAATGACCCAATATGAGCGGAATATGAAGGGACAGGGCTTCCATTTCATTGCCGGTGTGGATGAAGTCGGCAGGGGACCACTCGCAGGTCCTGTTGTGGCAGCAGCAGTAATCTTACCTGATAACTTTTTCTTAGCAGGATTAGATGATTCTAAAAAACTAACTGAGAAAAAACGTCTGGAATATGATGCCATTATAAGGAAAGAGGCTATTTCCTATAGTATTTCGATAATTCCGGCAGAGGAAATTGATGAAATCAATATTTATGAAGCGACCAAAAAGGCAATGTCTTCAAGCATCACCTCTTTAAAACCGGAACCGGATTTTTTACTGATTGATGCAATGAAGCTCGGAACACCCTATCCTTCTGAATCGATCATTAAAGGTGATGCAAAAAGTGTATCCATTGCCGCCGCTTCTATTATTGCTAAAACAGCCCGCGATGAGCTAATGAAAAACCTATCTAAGCAATATCCTGCCTATGGCTTTCAGAATAATATGGGATACGGAACGAAAGAACATATTGATGCGCTGCAACAGTATGGAATAACTCCGTATCATAGAAAAAGCTTTTCCCCTGTTAAGGAAATGCTAGACAAGAATATAAACGAACAATTAAGTATGAAAATATAAATAAACACAATAATAAAAAACAGGTCCTAGATCTGTTTTTTATTATTGTAAAAATTTACTATTTTTAAAATTGGGCTGTGTTAAATGTCATTTTTGATTATTTAACTCTGTTGATTGGAGTGGAAGGGACGAGGCTCCCCGGACCGCCCGCGAACCGCTCGCTCCCGGAGCGCAAATCAACAGCCACATTTAACACAGCCTATTATTTTAAGAGGAATTAATTTTTTTAGCATAATGGTGGACAAGGTATGTGTCATTATATAAAATGAAAACGGAGTCAATTTTTAGAAGAGTTTGATAGGAGGATGGGAAATGAATATCCATGAGTATCAAGGCAAAGAGATCCTCAGAAAGTACGGGGTAGCGGTTCCTAATGGAAAAGTGGCATTTACTGTTGAAGAGGCAGTGGAAGCGGCAAAAGAACTAGGAACACAAGTATGTGTAGTAAAGGCGCAAATCCATGCAGGCGGACGTGGGAAAGCCGGCGGTGTTAAAGTTGCGAAAAACCTTGATGAGGTTCGTACATATGCTAATGAAATCTTAGGAAAAACATTGGTAACACACCAGACAGGCCCTGAAGGTAAAGAAGTAAAACGCCTCCTAATTGAAGAAGGCTGCGACATCAAAAAAGAATACTATGTAGGTTTAGTATTAGACCGCGCCACTTCTCGAGTTACGTTAATGGCTTCTGAAGAAGGCGGAACGGAAATTGAAGAAGTTGCAGAAAAGACACCTGAGAAAATTTTCAAAGAAGAAATCGACCCGGTTATCGGCCTTCAGCCATTCCAAGCACGTCGTATTGCCTTCAATATAAACATTCCGAAGGAACTGGTCAATCAAGCTGTAAAGTTCATGATGGGCTTATACAGTGCTTATATTGAAAAAGATTGCTCAATTGCTGAAATTAACCCGCTTGTAGTGACAGGTGACGGAAAAGTTATGGCACTTGATGCAAAATTAAACTTTGACTCTAATGCTTTATTCCGTCAAAAAGACGTATTAGAGTATCGTGACCTTGAAGAAGAGGATCCAAAAGAGATCGAAGCTTCAAAATATGATTTAAGTTATATTGCTTTAGATGGAAATATCGGCTGTATGGTTAACGGTGCTGGACTTGCTATGGCAACAATGGATATCGTAAAACACTACGGCGGAGACCCGGCAAACTTCCTTGATGTTGGAGGCGGCGCCACAGCAGAAAAGGTTACAGAAGCATTTAAAATTATCCTTTCTGATCCAAACGTAAAAGGTATTTTTGTTAATATCTTCGGCGGAATCATGAAGTGTGATGTTATTGCTGAGGGTGTTGTTGAGGCTGCGAAGCAAGTTGGACTGAATATCCCTCTAGTTGTTCGTTTAGAAGGAACGAATGTTGACTTAGGTAAGAATATTTTGGCTGAGTCAGGACTTAACATCACGGCTGCTGAATCCATGGCTGACGGTGCACAAAAAATCGTTTCATTAGTGAAATAGGATCCGTAGAAAGGGGAATTAACGTGAGCGTTTTTATTAATAAAGATACGAAAGTTATTGTTCAAGGGATTACAGGTGCAACAGCCCTGTTCCATACAAAACAAATGCTTGAATATGGTACACAAATCGTTGGAGGTACAACTCCAGGCAAGGGCGGCATGGAAGTAGAAGGCGTGCCGGTTTTTAATACTGTTAAAGAAGCAGTGGAAGCTACAGGAGCAAATGCTTCAGTTATTTATGTTCCTGCACCTTTTGCGGCTGATGCAATTATCGAAGCGGTTGATGCAGGACTTGATCTTGCGATTTGTATCACTGAGCATATCCCAGTTTTAGATATGGTTAAGGTTAAACGTTATATGGAAGGTAAAAAGACTCGTTTAGTGGGTCCTAACTGCCCAGGTGTTATTACGGCAGATGAGTGTAAAATTGGTATTATGCCTGGTTACATTCATACAAAAGGCCATGTTGGTGTCGTATCACGTTCTGGAACATTGACATACGAAGCAGTTCACCAATTAACACAAGCTGGAATCGGCCAAACAACAGCTGTTGGTATTGGCGGAGACCCTGTTAACGGAACTAACTTCATCGATGTTTTAAAAGCATTCAATGAAGATCCAGAAACATATGCCGTTATCATGATTGGCGAAATCGGCGGAACAGCTGAAGAAGAAGCAGCAGAGTGGGTTAAAGCTAATATGACGAAACCAGTTGTAGGTTTCATTGGCGGACGTACTGCACCTCCAGGAAAACGCATGGGCCATGCTGGTGCGATTATTTCAGGCGGTAAAGGAACTGCAGACGAAAAAATCCGTGTTATGAACGCATGCGGCATTAAAGTAGCAGATACTCCGTCTGTAATGGGTGAAACATTAATTGAAGTTCTTAAAGAACAAGGTTTATACGAAAAGTGTAAAACACACTAATATTCCTACACCCTAGATAAACAGATAGTCCCTCATACAATGAGGGGCTATTTCTTTTTAAAAAAATTAATTGGAGGTTAGTTTCAAAAATGGATGACTTTAAAGAAAGACTAGTTGCATTACTTCATTATCCGGATATTTCATGGAATACTGTTTTTCGATTGTTAAAAAAAGATCCCACACTTCAAACTTTGGAGAATGCCCATTCACAATCATTTGAACAGTCTTTATTCCCACAATCATTCCCTGCTGAACCTTCTGCACATTCATCTGCTCTAGACCTTCATTCTGAAACTATTCACGAACAAATTCGTCAATATAAAATAAACGATATTTCGGTCATCACGATTTTTGAAAAAGAATATCCCCCGAATTTAAAAGAAATTTTTCAGCCACCTTGGGCACTATTTGCAAAAGGGGATTTATCGCTGCTAAAAAAAGAACCAAAGCTTGCAGTAGTAGGTTCTCGACAAGCAACTCAATATGGCAAAAATGCTATTAGACTCTTATTCCCTGAATTAATTGAAAATGATGTCCTAATTGTCAGCGGGCTAGCAAAGGGAATAGATGCACTTGCGCATGAATATGCAATAAAAAACGGAGGGAATACAATTGCCGTCATTGCAGGTGGTTTGTATCATGTATATCCAAAGGATAATATGAATTTGGCATTAGAAATGATGAAGACGCAGCTTGTCATTTCGGAATACCCTCCGGATACAAAGCCGCTAAGATGGCATTTTCCTGCACGGAATCGAATCATTAGTGGACTTTCAAACGGAACATTTATAATAGAAGCAAAGCGAAAAAGCGGGTCCTTAATTACAGCCAATTATGCTGTGAATGAAGGAAGAGAGGTTTTCTCCTTGCCGGGAAGTATTTTTAATCCATACTCAATTGGTGCGAATGAATTAATCCAACATGGGGCAAAACTTGTAACGAAGGCTGAGGATATTTTAGAAGAATTAAGATTAAACTTTAGATAAAATTAGAATAAAATTCTAGATAATTGCAGGTTTTTTATTGCTTAATGGAGAAATTAGCTAAAAAAGGTTGAAATTATTTCTAATATGTTATACATTTTCCATCAGACGTTCGAAAAAAAGAATATTTAAAATAAGTATAAATAAAATTCAAATTATATAGAATTGAAAATCATGGGATAGGGCAGTTTTATTAAGTATTTTATCCGGTTACAATGGTATAACTGGAATTTAGAAAAACTACTCAACTTGTAAGCCTCTTAGAAACTGGCTTTTGCCGTCTTCAAGGCGCTTTCATACTTCCCTCTAAGGAGGATATTTGAATGGCAGATTTTCTTGTAATCGTCGAATCGCCAGCAAAAGCGAAAACGATTGAACGATATTTAGGAAATAAATATAAAGTAAAAGCATCCATGGGCCATGTTCGGGATTTACCACGAAGTCAAATGGGTGTAAATACAGAAAACCATTTTGAACCAAAATATATAACCATACGCGGAAAAGGGCCCGTTTTAAAGGAATTAAAGACGGCAGCTAAAAAAGCGAAAAAAGTCTTTCTGGCAGCCGACCCTGATCGCGAAGGGGAAGCAATTGCCTGGCATTTGGCCCATAGTTTGGATGTCGATATTCACTCTGACTGTCGTGTAGTTTTCAATGAAATCACAAAGGATGCGATTAAGGATTCGTTTAAGCAGCCCCGGCCAATAAACATGGATTTAGTTGATGCCCAGCAGGCGAGAAGAATATTAGACCGTCTAGTCGGATATAATATCAGCCCTCTCTTGTGGAAAAAAGTCAAAAAGGGGCTAAGTGCTGGACGGGTTCAATCTGTTTCAGTCAGACTGATTATTGATCGGGAAAAAGAAATAAAAGCTTTTGTTCCTGAGGAATATTGGACAATTGAAGCAGAATTTCATAAGGGAAAAGATCATTTTAGTGGCGGTTTTCATTCTCTTGTTGGCGGGGAAAGAACGGAGCTTAAATCTGAGCAGGATGTTCAAACAATCCTAAAGGAAATCGATGGAAATAAGTTTAAGGTCATCTCGGTCACTAAGAAGGAGCGAAAACGCAATCCTGCACCTCCTTTTATCACTTCTTCACTGCAGCAGGAGGCCGCTAGAAAACTAAACTTTCGTGCTAAGAAAACGATGATGCTTGCGCAGCAGCTTTACGAAGGAATCGAGCTTGGCAAAGAAGGAACTGTTGGTCTCATAACCTACATGAGAACAGACTCCACTCGAATTTCTGAAGTGGCGCAAACTGAGGCCGCAAATTATATTAAAGCTGAATTTGGTGAGAATTATCTAAAAGATGAGCAAAAGAAAGAAAAAAATTCCGCCAAAGCCCAGGATGCACATGAAGCGATTCGACCAACAAGTACTTTTAGGAACCCAGATAGCTTAAAAGAGTTCCTCTCACGGGATCAATTTCGGTTATATAAGTTAATTTGGGATCGATTTTTAGCAAGTCAAATGGCTCAAGCAGTAATGGATACGATGAGTGTTGACCTGCAAAATGGCAATGTTATATTCCGGTCAACTGGCTCAAAGATAAAGTTTCCGGGCTTTATGAAGGTCTATGTCGAGGGAACCGATGATCAAGTGGATGGTCCGAATAAGATGCTTCCTGACCTAAAAGAAGGGGACGAAATATTCCAAAAGGATCTTGACCCTAAACAGCATTTTACGCAGCCGCCGCCAAGGTACACAGAAGCAAGGCTTGTTAAAACGTTAGAGGAGCTCGGAATTGGACGACCGTCCACCTATGCTCCAACATTAGATACGATTCAAAAACGCGGTTATGTTGCCCTTGATAATAAACGTTTTGTCCCAACTGAGCTTGGAGAAATTGTTGATGAAGTGATGATGGAATTTTTTCCAGAAATCATAGATGTGGAATTTACAGCCAGATTGGAAAAAGGATTAGACTATGTTGAAGATGGAGAAATGCAGTGGGTAAAACTGATTGATGCATTTTACGTTGATTTCGAGAAACATTTAAAAATAGCGGAACAGGAAATGGAAAAAATAGAAATCAAAGACGAACCGGCAGGCGAGGATTGTGAAAACTGTGGCAGTCCGATGGTGTTTAAGATGGGTCGGTACGGAAAGTTTATGGCCTGCAGCAATTTCCCTGATTGCCGCAACACAAAACCAATTGTCAAAGAAATCGGAGTTACTTGTCCTACATGTAAGGAAGGGCAAATTATCGAACGGAAAAGTAAGAAAAAAAGGCTGTTTTACGGATGCACGAAATATCCGGAATGTGAGTTTATTTCATGGGATAAACCACTGCCAAGAACTTGTCCGAAATGCGAAGGACTCCTCGTAGAAAAGAAATTAAAAAAGGGTGTCCAAGTTCAATGTGTAAGTTGTGATTACAAGGAAGAACCGCAAAGCTAAAGAGTGGGCAAAGCCCGCTCTTTTATTTTATTGGTATTTAAAACTTTTTTCTTTTTGATTCGTATAGTACAATGCAAGTTGGACTTAAATGAGGGAAGGTTATTGATATACATATTCCATTAGTAAGATTTCAGGAGGTTTATATATGAAAGATGTAATAGTTAACGTAGTTGGTGCGGGTCTTGCAGGCAGTGAAGCTGCATGGCAGATTGCAAAACGAGGAGTAAAGGTACGTTTATTCGAAATGCGTCCTGTTAGGCAGACCCCTGCACATCATACCGATAAATTCGCTGAATTAGTTTGCAGCAATTCATTAAGAGCGAATACATTAACAAATGCAGTTGGTGTGTTAAAAGAGGAAATGCGGAAGCTGGATTCGGTTATTATTGCGGCTGCTGATGCCTGCTCCGTCCCGGCGGGGGGCGCCTTGGCAGTGGACCGCCATGAATTTGCTGCTAAAGTGACGGAAATGGTGAAAAATCATGAAAACGTAACCGTTATGAATGAAGAAGTAACGGAGATTCCATCTGGCCCAACTGTCATTGCAACCGGGCCGCTAACTAGTCCAGACTTATCAGCTCAGTTAAAAAAGTTAACGGAAGAAGATTATCTTTATTTTTATGATGCAGCAGCACCTATCCTTGAAAAAGACAGCATTGATATGGAGAAAGTTTATTTGAAATCCCGTTATGATAAAGGAGAAGCTGCGTATTTAAATTGCCCGATGACCGAGGAAGAGTTTAATCGTTTTTATGAAGCATTAATCGCTGCAGAAACTGTCCCATTGAAGGAATTTGAAAAGGAAATCTTTTTTGAAGGCTGTATGCCTATTGAAGTAATGGCTTCTCGAGGTAAAAAAACAATGCTTTTTGGCCCGTTAAAACCGGTAGGATTAGAAGATCCAAAGACAGGGAAAAGACCATTTGCTGTCGTTCAGCTGCGGCAGGATGATGCTGCTGGAACCCTTTTCAATATTGTCGGTTTTCAGACACATTTAAAATGGGGAGCCCAAAAGGAAGTTATTAGATTAATACCAGGGCTTGAAAATGCAGAAATTATCCGCTATGGAGTTATGCACCGGAATACGTTTATAAATTCACCAAAGGTATTAAAGGCTACCTATCAATTCCGAAATCGCGAAGATTTATTTTTTGCTGGTCAAATGACGGGAGTAGAAGGTTATGTGGAGTCGGCTGCCAGCGGATTAATTGCTGGAATAAATGCTGCTCGTCTTGTAGAAGGAATGGAAACAATCGAGTTTCCTGTTGAAACCGCTATCGGCAGTATGGCTCGTTATATCACAACGGCAAACCCAAAAAGTTTCCAGCCGATGAATGCGAACTTTGGATTATTTCCGGAGTTACCTGTAAGGATAAAAGGTAAGCAGGAAAGAAATTTACAACATGCAAATCGAGCGTTAGAAACAATTCAGAACTTTGTGAAAGTTTTGTAAAATTTATTGCAAGGGCTATTGAAGTATGTTACTATTTAGTAGCCCTTGTGAAATTAGCCCTAAGGAAAAAAGGTAAGCAATTGTGAATCTTTTATTAAAGTTCTTGAATGAGTATTTACAATTGAAGAGGAATTACGCACAATATAAAATTGAACATTATCATCATGATATCAGTGATTTCCTATAGGTTATTTGCGTATGTATTAACAGTTACATAATTATATTATATTTTATGTATTTCTGAATACTCCTGAAGGAGGATGATTGGTATGAATCAATTTCATGCGACAACTATATTTGCTATCCATCATAATGGGGAATGTTCAATGTCCGGTGATGGTCAAGTGACATTTGGAAATGCTGTTGTGATGAAGCACACAGCAAAGAAAGTGCGAAAGATATTTAAGGGAAAAGTATTAGCTGGTTTTGCTGGTTCAGTTGCAGACGCTTTCACTCTTTTTGAACTATTTGAAGGGAAACTGGAGGAATATAACGGCAATCTTCAAAGGGCAGCTGTTGAGCTTGCTAAAGAGTGGAGAAGCGATAAGATTTTAAGAAAGCTTGAAGCTATGCTAATTGTCATGGACCGAGAAAATTTACTGCTTGTTTCAGGAACTGGAGAAGTAATCGAACCTGATGATGGGATTCTTGCCATAGGCTCGGGTGGAAATTACGCTTTATCTGCAGGACGTTCCTTAAAGAAATATGCTGGAGAGCATCTATCTGCAAAAGAAATTGCCAAAGCTTCTTTAGAAATAGCTGCTGAAATTTGTGTTTACACGAACCACAATATTATCGTGGAAGAGCTATAACGGAAAGGAGACTTGAAATAATGGGACGAACAACTAATTTAACTCCGAGACAAATTGTTGAAAAACTGGATCAATATATTATTGGGCAAAAGGATGCTAAGAAAGCAGTTGCAGTTGCACTAAGGAACCGATACAGAAGAGGCTTATTGAATGAAAAGCTACGCGAAGAGATTATTCCTAAAAACATATTGATGATTGGTCCTACTGGTGTTGGTAAAACCGAAATCGCAAGAAGAATCGCTAAATTGGTAGGTGCACCATTTATCAAAGTGGAAGCCACTAAATTTACTGAAGTAGGTTATGTCGGCCGAGATGTTGAATCAATGGTCCGAGATTTAGCTGAAACCTCTGTTCGTTTGGTAAAAGAAGATCGAATGAATAGTGTAAAAGAACGTGCCGAAGAAAATGCAAATGCAAGGCTTGTCGATTTACTTGTTCCTTCTGCTAAAAAGGCTAGTAACTATAAGAATCCCCTGGAAATGTTATTCGGAGGAGGAAATTCATCTTCAGAGCAGGAAAATCATCAAGAAGATTATTCTATTCAGGAAAAGCGGAAAATTGTGAAAGAAAAGCTGGCACTCGGACAGCTCGAGGATGAAATTGTTACGGTTGAAGTAGAAGAGCAAGCTCCATCAATGTTTGATATGCTTCAAGGCTCTGGGATCGAACAAATGGGGATGAATATGCAGGATGCCCTAAGCAGCTTTATGCCAAAGAAACTCAAAAAAAGAAAATTAACTGTTCGTGAGGCAAGAAAGGTCTTAACAAGTGAAGAGGCATCAAAGCTTATTGATATGGATGAAGTAACCTCTGAAGCTATTTATCGTGCTGAACAAACAGGAATTATTTTCATCGATGAAATCGACAAAATTGCAAGCAAGAATTCAGGGGGTTCTTCCGCTGACGTATCACGAGAAGGAGTTCAAAGGGATATTTTGCCTGTCGTTGAAGGATCCACTGTGGTAACAAAATATGGATCGATTAAAACCGATCATATTTTATTTATTGCTGCGGGCGCCTTCCATATGGCAAAACCTTCAGATTTAATTCCTGAGCTTCAAGGTCGTTTTCCAATCCGTGTTGAGTTGACAAAATTAACGGTTGAGGACTTTTTCCGGATTCTGCACGAGCCAGATAATGCTTTAATTAAGCAATATCAAGCATTATTGGAAACAGAAGGTATACAAATTGAATTTTCTGACGATGCTATACGTAGAATAGCCGAAGTAGCTTACGAAGTGAATCAAAATACAGATAATATTGGGGCAAGAAGACTTCATACGATTTTAGAGAAGCTTTTAGAAGACCTTTCGTTTGAAGCTCCTGAAATTTCGATGGAGAAAATAACCATCACACCGCAATATGTAGAAGAAAAACTTGGAGCTATTTCTAAAAATAAAGATTTAAGTCAATTTATTCTTTAGGGCGAATTGCCTAATATGTTGCAATAATCGTTTAACAAATAAAATTTAATAATGGTTGTAGTTAATTAGGAGGAAGAAACAGATGGATTTACTTACAAAAACAAGAAGGATTAATGTTTTATTGCAAAAAGCAGCAGGGAAGCCTGTAAACTTTAAGGAAATGTCGGAAATTTTAAGTGAAATTATTGAATCAAATGTTTACATCGTTAGTCGTCGCGGAAAGCTTCTGGGTTATTCGATCTATCAGCAAATTGAAAATGAAAGAATGAAAAAGATGTTTGAGGATCGTCAATTTCCTGAAGAATATACAAACAGCTTATTCAATCTTCAAGAAACATCTTCGAACCTTGATATTGAAAGCCAATATACTGCTTTCCCAGTTGAAAATAGAGATTTGTTCCGTGAAGGATTAACCACGATTGTACCGATTATTGGTGGAGGGGAGCGCCTAGGAACATTAATTTTGGCAAGATTACATGAGAAGTTTCATGATGATGATCTTATTCTTGCAGAATATGGTGCAACTGTTGTTGGTACAGAAATTTTACATGAAAAATCACAAGAGATTGAAGAAGAAGCAAGAAGTAAGGCTGTTGTTCAAATGGCGATCAGTTCATTATCATACAGTGAGCTTGAAGCAATTGAACATATTTTTGAAGAACTTAATGGCCATGAGGGCTTATTAGTTGCATCTAAGATAGCTGACCGTGTTGGGATTACTCGTTCAGTGATTGTTAACGCATTAAGAAAGCTTGAAAGTGCCGGAGTAATTGAATCACGTTCTCTTGGAATGAAAGGAACTTACATCAAAGTATTAAATGATAAGTTTCTTGTTGAGCTTGATAAATTAAAATCTAATTAATTTGATAAAAAATCCCCGGCCACTGCCGGGGATTTTTAATTTTTATAAACTTTCCCTTGATTGTAGCAGGAACATATGCTATATTATTTCATGGTGTTAATACACACGCCTGTTGATTTAAGCAGATGGTGCTGTAAATTACAGTTTCTGTTTAAAAGTGAGACAAGCGGAGGAAAACAAACCACTAGGAGGAAAATCAAATGTCAGTAATTTCAATGAAGCAATTGCTTGAAGCTGGTGTACATTTCGGACACCAAACTCGCCGTTGGAACCCAAAGATGAAGAAATATATCTTCACTGAGCGTAACGGTATCTACATCATCGACCTTCAAAAAACAGTTAAGAAAGTTGAAGAAGCTTATAACTGGGTGAAGGATCTTGCTGGTAACGGCGGAACAATTCTTTTCGTTGGTACTAAGAAACAAGCTCAAGATTCTGTTAAAGAAGAAGCTGGCCGTTCTGGTATGTACTATGTAAACCAACGCTGGTTAGGTGGTACATTAACAAACTTCGAAACAATCCAAAAGCGTATTGGCCGCTTAAAAGATATCGAAAGAATGTCTGAAGACGGTACTTTCGAAGTATTACCTAAAAAAGAAGTTGTTCAATTAAAGAAAGAACAAGAACGCCTTGAAAAATTCTTAGGCGGTATCAAAGATATGAAGCAGCTTCCAGATGCATTATTCATCATTGACCCTCGTAAAGAGCGCATCGCAGTTGCTGAAGCTAAGAAATTAAACATTCCTATCGTAGGTATTGTTGATACAAACTGTGATCCAGACGAAATCGACGTAGTTATCCCTGCGAATGACGACGCGATTCGTGCGGTTAAACTTTTAACTGGTAAAATGGCTGATGCCATCCTTGAAGCAAAACAAGGCGAAGAAGTAGCAGTTGAAGCATAATTAAATGAAGTGATTAAATTAAAAGGTGATAAGAGGGAGACCCTTTATCACCTTTTTTTAAAGAATGTTTATCTTTAGTTTGAATGGCTAAGATATGAGTATAGTACATAGTAATTAAAGGAGGAAATAAATTATGGCAGTTACTGCTCAAATGGTAAAAGAACTTCGTGAAAAAACGGGCGCAGGAATGATGGATTGTAAAAATGCGCTAACAGAAACTAATGGAGATATGGATCAAGCAATTGATTGGTTACGTGAAAAAGGGATTTCAAAAGCTGCTAAGAAGGCAGACCGTATTGCTGCTGAAGGATTAGCTGCTATTTCTGTAGAAGGTAACAACGCTGTTATCCTTGAAGTTAACTCTGAAACAGATTTCGTTGCGAAAAACGAAGGGTTCCAAACTCTTGTTCAGGAGCTTTCTGCACACCTTCTAAAAAACAAGCCTGCATCTGTTGAAGAAGCTACTGCTCAAACAATGGAAAACGGAGCAACTGTTGAAGAGCACATCAATACAGCTATTGCAAAAATTGGTGAAAAACTTTCACTTCGTCGTTTCACTGTAGTTTCAAAAACTGATAACGATGCATTTGGTGCATACCTTCACATGGGCGGCCGTATTGCTGTATTAACAGTTCTTGAGGGTACAACTGATGCAAGTGCAGCAAAAGACGTATCCATGCATATTGCTGCATTAAATCCAAAATATGTTTCTCGTGACCAAGTTTCACAGGACGAAATTGAGCGCGAGCGTCAAGTTCTTACACAACAAGCACTTAACGAAGGCAAGCCTGAAAATATTGTTGCTAAAATGGTTGAAGGCCGTCTTGGAAAGTACTTTGAAGATGTTTGTGTACTTGACCAAACTTTCGTTAAGAACCCTGATCAAAAGGTTCGTCAATTTGTTGAATCAAAAGGTGCTACTGTTCGTGAGTTCATTCGTTACGAAGTAGGAGAAGGCATCGAAAAGCGTGAAGATAACTTTGCTGAAGAAGTTATGAATCAAGTTAATAAACAATAGTCAAAGTTACTGAAATAGTTTTTAAATAGGGGACACGTTGTGTTCCCTATTTTTAAAGATTAGAAAGCTAATTTACATAATTACGGAGGTTTATATGAGCGGTCCTAAGTACAAACGCGTTGTTTTAAAATTAAGCGGAGAGGCACTTGCAGGTGAATCAAGCTTCGGGATTAAACCTTCTGTTATCAAATCGATCGCAGTACAAGTGAAAGAAATAGCAGAATTAGGTGTTGAAGTAGCAGTCGTAGTTGGCGGCGGCAATATTTGGCGTGGTAAAATTGGCAGTGAAATGGGGATGGACCGGGCAACTGCTGATTATATGGGAATGCTGGCTACTGTCATGAATTCATTAGCACTTCAAGACAGTTTAGAACACCTTGGTATTGAATCACGTGTGCAAACTTCAATCGAGATGCGCCAGGTTGCTGAGCCATATATTAGACGCCGGGCGATCAGACATTTAGAGAAAAATCGAGTTGTCATTTTTGCAGCAGGTACCGGAAATCCGTATTTCTCAACAGATACAACTGCAGCTCTCCGTGCAGCTGAAATTGATGCTGAAGTTATTTTAATGGCAAAGAATAATGTTGATGGAGTATATTCGGCAGACCCGCGTATTGATGCAAATGCTGTCAAATATGATGATTTATCATTCCTTGATGTTCTAAAGGAAGGTTTAGCAGTTATGGACTCAACCGCTTCTTCTTTATGTATGGATAATGATATTCCGCTTATCGTATTCTCGATTATGGAGCAAGGTAATATTAAAAAAGCCGTTATGGGTGAAAAAATTGGAACAATAGTTAGGGGGAAAAACTAATGCCAAAACAAGTCATCAGCCAGACGAAAGAAAGAATGACAAAAGGTATTCAATCCTATACTCGTGAACTTGCCAGCATCCGTGCGGGAAGAGCAAGTGCATCTCTATTAGACAGAATAACAGTTGACTATTATGGTGCGCCAACCCCTGTGAATCAGTTGGCAGGGATTACAACACCAGAAGCAAGATTACTTGTGATTCAGCCTTACGACAAATCCATTCTTGGTGAGATAGAAAAAGCCATTCTTAAATCTGATTTAGGCTTAAATCCGAGCAATGATGGATCGATTATTCGTATAGCCATCCCGCAATTAACTGAAGAGCGTCGTAAAGAGCTTGTGAAAGTGGTAAAAAAGGCATCTGAGGAAGCTAAAATTGCCATTCGAAACATTCGCCGGGATGCAAATGACGATTTGAAAAAGCTTGAGAAAAACGGAGAAATTACCGAAGATGCCCTCCGTGGATATTCTGATGATATTCAAAAGTTAACCGATGAACATATCAATAAAATTGATCAAATCACAAAAGACAAAGAAAAAGAAATTATGGAAGTGTAAGATTAAACATATATTGAACCCTCTGTATAGGGGGTTTTTTTCACTATTTATTAGGGATAACATTATTCTTATTTCCATTAACTTTACATAAGGTATTAAATAGAGATATATTCCTGCTTTTTTGGTATGATAATAGCAGACTACCTTAAAGCATACATACATATGAAGTTTCACTTTATATCGGAGGAACTGATTAATTAATTGGAGGAGCAATGTTATGTTTAATAAAATAAGGCTTTGGAAGAACCCAAATAACTCTTCCACACTCCGAGATAAAATAGAAGCAATAAAAAAATTACCTGTTCCTGAACATGTAGCGATTATTATGGATGGGAATGGGCGCTGGGCTAAAAAAAGGGCCCTTCCGCGGATTGCCGGTCATCATGAAGGCATGAAGGTTGTCCGAAAAACAACGATGCTGGCAACTGAACTAGGGATTAAAACGTTGACATTATACGCATTTTCAACAGAAAATTGGAAACGGCCAAAAAACGAAGTGGAATATATTATGAAATTACCTGAAGAATTTTTGGGTACCTTTCTTCCTGAATTAGTTGAAAATAATGTTCAAGTAAAAATGATGGGATATAAAGATCAGCTTCCTGTACATACACTTCATGCGATAGAAAAGGCTATGGAAGAAACCAAACATAATAATGGACTAGTTCTAAACTTTGCCTTGAATTATGGAAGCAGAGCTGAAATTATCGATGCAGTAAAACAGGTCTTAAATGATTGCAAAAGTGGTATATTAAAGGAGACAGAGTTGGACGAACAGGTATTTTCATCCTATTTAATGACATCAGATTTCGCCGACCCTGATCTTTTAATTCGAACTAGTGGTGAAATCCGCTTGAGCAATTTTATGCTTTGGCAGTTGGCATACTCTGAGTTTTGGTTTACGGAAGTGTTATGGCCTGATTTTAGTGAAGAACATTTATTAGAAGCCATCGAAGTATTCCAAAAACGCCAGCGCCGCTTTGGCGGAATATTGTAAACCACAGAAGATAATAAAGGTGTTGAACTATTAAATGAAGCAAAGAATTATTACAGGAGTTATAGCTGCGGCCCTTTTTCTGCCAATCGTCTTCTATGGTGGGCTTCCGGTTGTAATATTATCTTATTTTTTAGCTACAATTGGATTATATGAGCTGTTAAAAATGAGAAAGCTTAACATTTTTACCGTTCATGGATTACTATCTCTTTTGTTTCTCTGGGTCATTCTTTTCCCTGAGAAATATAATCACATAATCGATAGCTTCTATTTTTCGAAAACTGAGCTTTGTATTGTGTTTATCATGTTGTTACTAACGTATACTGTGATTACGAAAAATCGATTCACATTTGAAGATGCTGCTTTTTCAATACTTTCTTCCATATATGTGGGCATCGGCTTCTATTTCTTTTTTGAAACCCGCGATGAGGGCGGACTTGTATTCATTTTTTATTCATTATTTATTATCTGGGCAACAGATTCTGGGGCCTATTTTATCGGAAAAGCACTTGGGAAGAACAAGCTTTGGCCAGAAATAAGCCCAAATAAGACTGTTGAGGGTTCAATAGGCGGTGTCGTTTGTGCTGTTATTGTTGCTGTCCTGTTTGTATTCCTTTCAAATATAGATGTCGGCCTGCTTACATTGATAGGAATAACGGTGGTCCTTTCTGTTTTTGGACAAATTGGCGACCTTGTCCAATCGGCATTCAAACGTCATTTTAATGTAAAAGATTCTGGAAATATCTTGCCAGGCCATGGTGGGATTCTTGACCGATTTGACAGCCTGATTTTTGTTTGGCCGCTATTACACTTATTCCACATTTGGTAAAAAGCACGGGAGTGAATGATTTTTGAAAACAATTAGTTTATTGGGGGCTACAGGCTCTATCGGCACCCAAACATTAGAAATAATTAGGGAACATCCAACAGAGTTTAATTTAGCTGCCTTTTCTGTTGGTAAAAATATAGACTTGGCACGAAAAATAATTGTTGAATTCAAGCCTGAGCTAGTTTCTGTAAAAGACATAAATGATTGTAATACATTAAAAACAGAATTTCCGAGAGTGAAATTTACTTTTGGCGAAGAGGGACTAATCGAAGTGGCTATTTTTGAAAAGTCCGAAATTCTCGTCAATGCCGTTTTAGGAAGTGTTGGTTTAAATCCCACTTTACAGGCGATCGAATGTGGTAAAATCATTGCGATTGCCAATAAAGAAACACTTGTTACGGCTGGGCATTTAGTGATTGAGGCCGCTAAACGGAATAATGTTCCGCTTCTTCCAGTGGACAGTGAACATTCTGCTATTTTCCAAGCCTTACAAGGTGAAAGAGAGAAAAATATTGAAAGATTAATTTTAACTGCTTCAGGTGGCAGCTTTCGTGACCGAACAAGAGAGGAATTAGAAAATGTTACCGTTAAGGAAGCATTAAATCATCCAAACTGGTCCATGGGGGCTAAGATTACGATTGACTCGGCCACTATGATGAATAAAGGATTAGAAGTCATTGAAGCCCACTGGCTGTTCCAAATGCCTTATGAAAAAATTGATGTGCTGCTCCATAAAGAGAGTATTATCCATTCCATGGTTGAATTCCATGATAGCAGTGTTATCGCCCAACTAGGAACACCGGATATGAGAGTGCCCATCCAATTTGCTCTCACCTACCCTGACCGGCTGCCGCTTCCTTCCTCAAATCGGCTGAACTTGGCGCAGATTGGAAAATTACATTTTCAAGAAATGGATATAGAAAGATTCCGATGCTTGCATTTTGCCTACATAGCAGGCAAGGCAGGCGGAACGATGCCGACCGTATTAAATGCTGCGAACGAGGTAGCTGTAGCTGCATTTTTGGAAGGTAAAATTCATTTCTTACAAATTGAAGATTTGATCGAGAAAGCACTAAGCGCTCATCAAACGATCGAACATCCAAGCTTAACAACGATTCATCAGGTAGATAAAGAAACGAGAGAATATGTACGTTCACTTCTATAAAAAAGGTGGTTTTATTATTGAGTACTGTTATTGCCTTTATTGTGATTTTTGGCGCACTCGTCTTCTTTCATGAATTAGGTCATTTTATTTTTGCGAAAAGAGCAGGTGTCCTCTGTCGTGAATTTGCGATCGGTATGGGCCCAAAAGTGTTTACTCATAAAAAAGGTGAAACTACTTACACCATTCGTTTACTACCCATCGGCGGTTTTGTCAGGATGGCAGGCGAAGATCCAGAGATGGTAGAAATTAAGCCAGGCTACCGAATTGGGCTTTTATTTGATAAAGTAGATAAAGTAAGCAAAATAATTTTGAATAATAAAGAAAAATATCCAAATTGCCGGATTGTTGAGGTAGAATATGCGGATATTGAAAAAGATTTGATTATTAAAGGTTTTCCGGAAGATGACGATGAAAACATGCGGATCTTTACCATCCATCCACAGGCTGTAATCGTCGAAAACGGTGTGGAATCGCAAATTGCCCCTATTGACCGTCAATTTGGTTCGAAAACGTTAGGACAAAGATTTATGGCGATTTTTGCAGGACCGATGATGAACTTTGTTCTGGCATTTATCGTTTTTTCACTAATCGCATTATTGCAGGGTGTACCAACGAATGAACCGAAATTAGGGGAAATCACTCCTGATGGCGCTGCTAAAGCAGCCGGGCTTAAAAAAGGAGACATTGTTCAAAGTATCAACGGCTCTGAAATTTCAAGCTGGTCTGATGTCGTTGAAATCATTAGAAAAAACCCTAATGAGCAATTGGACTTTTCAATTATCCGTGACGGAAAAGAGAAGGAAATTCAAGTAACTCCTCTTGAAAAAACGGTTGAAGGCAAAAAAATGGGGCTAATTGGTGTTTATAGTCCTTTTGAGAAATCACCAGTAAAAGCTGTTACTGCCGGTGCAAAGGAAACGTATTTCTGGACAAAGCAAATTTTTGTGATGGTTGGAAAATTAGTTACAGGGCAGTTTTCCATTGATGCTCTTTCTGGTCCTGTGGGAATTTATAAGTCTACTGATGAAGTTGCTAAATCGGGGATTTATTATTTGATGAAATGGGCCGGGATTTTAAGTATTAACTTAGGAATTATGAATTTATTGCCTATTCCAGCCCTTGACGGCGGGCGATTAATGTTTTTTGCCGTCGAAGCGGTCAGAGGAAAGCCAATCGACAGACAAAAAGAAGGCATGGTCCATTTTATTGGATTTGCCCTCCTTATGCTCCTCATGCTCGTCGTTACTTGGAATGACATACAAAGATTTTTCTTAAAATAATCAATGGGACCGTAATTACGGTCCCTTATTTAATTTAGTAGCTTTGTTCAAAGAAAATGTTGATTGGAGCGGAAGGCGCGAGACTCCTGCGGGAGTACGGGGCAGGTGAGACCCC